>JALSTO010000207.1 GCA_026983685.1 Aquificaceae bacterium
AGGAAGCTAAGGGTTTAGAGTGTTTGAGCCTTATAAGAACCTCCTCGGCGTCTATTCCCGCACCTTTTAGTATCTCCCTGTTGTGGTCAAAGCCCCTCCTCCAGAAACGGAAGAGATGGACAGGGATGTAGGTTATGATGTCAGGGCTTATCTCTTCAATGTATTCTCCCAGATGCTCGGAGAGATGTGAGCCAAGCTCGTGAGCAAGGGGTAGGATACTCCTGAACTTTACAAGCCTGATGACCTCCGAGAGGGGTTCTTCGTAGAGGGCGAACACTCTGTAGGAGCTTATGTAGTCCAGAGCATTGTACTCTATAGGGTAGGCGGGCTTGATCCCCTGCAGGCATTCTTCACACACAAAGCCCTGGCTGGAAGGTGAGAAGGGCTCTTTGCAGACTCTACATGCGTTTTCGGTAAGTTTTAAGGTTTCAAGGAGCTTTGCGAGCACCTCTTCAGTTTAAAATAATCAGGCGGATGAAGAAGGGCAGGATTCTGATACTCGGTAGCGGTCCCAACAGAATAGGTCAGGGTATAGAGTTTGACTATGCCTGCGTTCACGCGGTCTTTGCGGTTCAGGAGGAGGGCTATGAAGCAATAATGGTAAACTGCAACCCGGAGACTGTATCAACGGACTACGACACTGCGGACAGGCTCTACTTTGAGCCCATAGTCCTTGAGCATGTGCTCGCCATAGTTGAGAGAGAGAAACCCGAGGGAGTCTTACTCCAGTTCGGGGGTCAGACACCCCTTAAGCTTGCCCTACAGCTCCAGAAGGAAGGTGTGAGGATACTTGGCACACCCCCCGAGAGCATAGACAGGGCTGAGGACAGGGAGCTGTTCCGCCAGCTGATAATAGAGCTCGGCTTGAAACAGCCCGAGAGCGGAACCGCAAGGAGCAGGGAGGAGGCTCTGGAAACAGCCCGAAGGATAGGGTATCCCGTTCTCGTCAGACCCTCTTATGTGCTGGGTGGCAGGGCTATGAAGATAGTTTATGGAGAGGAGGACCTTCTCTCCTACCTTGAGGAAGCGGTGAGCGTGAGCTACGAAAGACCTATCCTTATAGACAAGTACCTGAGGGACAGCGTTGAGCTTGATGTGGACGCAGTTGCGGATGGAGAGGATGTCCTTATAGGAGCTGTGATGGAGCATATTGAGGAGGCAGGGATCCACTCGGGAGACAGCGCAGCCTCTATACCGCCCTATACCCTTGAGGACAGCGTAGTTATTGAGGTAAAGGAGCTCTCCAGGAAGATAGCCAAAGCCCTTGACGTTAGGGGACTGATAAACCTACAGCTGGCTGTCTCGGAGGGAGAGATATATGTACTGGAGGTAAATCCCCGGGCTTCAAGGACTGTCCCCTTTGTAAGTAAGTCCATAGGCTACCCTCTCGCCAAGATAGCGGCTAAGGTATCGGTGGGCAGGAAGCTCAGGGAGCTCGTACCTGAAGTCTTCAAGCTTCTTGAGGAAGGAAAATCTCACGTAGCTTCGGATTTTGTATCCAAGGAGAGGAAGCTCTACACCGTCAAAGAGGTTGTCTTCCCCTGGAACAGATTCCCGGAAGTTGATCCCCTGCTGGGTCCCGAGATGAAGAGCACGGGTGAGGTTATGGGAGTTGATGAGGAGTTTGGACTCGCCTTCTACAAGGCTCAGCTCGCAGCGGGGAACAGGCTTCCTGAAAAGGGGAACGTTTTCATCAGCGTTGCGGACAGGGACAAGGAGAAGGTCCTTGATCTGGCAAGGGGTTTTGTCTCTCTTGGGTTCAGGATATATGCAACCACCGGAACTTACAGATTTCTTCAAAAGGAGGGGATACCTGCCCAGCACGTCCTCAAGATATCGGAGGGAAGACCCCACGTGGTTGACCTTATGACGAACGGAGAGATTGACCTCGTTATAAACACACCCTCGGGCAGGAGGGAGGTCAGCGATGCCTACTTCATAAGGAGATCAGCTGTCCAGCACGGGATACCCTACACAACCACGGTGAGGGGAGGCTACGCCATCCTTGACGCCATAAGGAGCTACAGAAGGCTGAAGGAAAGGAGAGAGGGGTTGAAGGTATATTCCCTTCAGGAGCTCTGAGAAAGGAGCCAGCCCTCAAAGGCTCTGTATGAGCTTCTAACGTTGGGACCGCTGGCAACGAACTTGAAGCCCAGCTCGTAGGCTATTCTCTCTATCT
>JALSTO010000208.1 GCA_026983685.1 Aquificaceae bacterium
GCGGTCGTTTTATTCTTCGGCGGGTGGTCGGGTCCCAACATACTCGGTCCCTTCTCCCCATACTTCTGGTTCCTTGCAAAGATGTTCGGTCTGGTTTTCTTCGTCCTCTGGCTTCACTGGACCCTGCCGAGATTTCAGGCTAAGGATGTTACCGAGATAGCCTGGAAGATAATGCTTCCCATTGCCTTGGCTAACGTTCTGGTTACAGCGGTAGTTGTGTTCGTCTTTGGAGGTGGAACATGAGGATCAAAAGGCTCAGCAGGAAGGACTATCTGAACGTTGTGGAAGCTATATTCTTCCTTGATTTCATAAAGGGGCTCTCTGTGACCCTGAGAAACCTCTTCAGGAAGCCTATAACTACAGAGTATCCCAAGGAGAAGCTCACTCCTCCCAAGAGGTTTAGGGGTGCTCACGGACACTTTGTCTGGGATGGTACAGAGCCAGACTCTCTTAAGGCTATTGAAAAGTTCATGAGCTATGAGAGAGGCAAAAGCAGATGTGTAGCCTGCTACATGTGCCAGACAGCCTGTCCAATGCCGACGCTCTTCAGGATAGAGGCCGTTCAGCTTCCTGACGGAAGCAAGAAGGTGACGAGGTTTGACATGAACCTTCTCAACTGTCTCTTCTGCGGTCTCTGTGTTGATGCATGTCCTGTAGGCTGTCTCACTATGACCGACCTCTACGAGCTTGCGGGCTACTCCCGAAGAAATGAGGTCCTCAATATGGACAGACTTGAGGAGTTTGCTGTTGACTTCAAGAGAAGGCGTGGTGATGAGCCTGACAGGATTTGGTCTAACGACAGGGAAAGGGAAAAACTCTGGGGGAAGATAGAGTGGAGTGGTTGATATTAGGGGTTTTAGGTTTCTGGCTTCTTGTATCGGTCATCGGTGCAATACTTGTTAAGAATCCAGTTCACTCAATCCTCTTCTTCCTATCAAGCGTTCTCGCTATGGCTGGGCTATTCCTATCCCTCGGGGCTGAGCTCTTGGCGGGTCTTCAGCTGATAATATATGCGGTAGCTATAGTCGTTTTCTACGTCCTCGTTATAACAACCATTCCCTGGGAGAAGGTGAAGAAGTTTGAGGGTGTTTACAAGAGGGAGCTTATTGTAGGAGTTCCTATCGTTGTCTTCGTCTTCTGCCTCACAGGCTACATGGTACTCAAGGGAAGACTCGCCCAGCCTGCTGGCGTTGTGGAGGACAACGTAAGGGAGGTTGGAAGGAACCTCTTCACATCATACCTCTTCCCCTTTGAGGTCGCTTCGGTTATACTTCTCGTGGCGATGATAGGAGCGATACTCCTTGGGAGGAAGGAAGAGTGAGTATTGAAAAGGCTTACATACTTCTGAGCGTGCTCGTTTTCCTCATAGGCTTTCTTGGTGTAGTGGCGCGTAAGAACCTCATAACCATACTCGTCAGCACGGAGATAATGCTCAACGGCGTCAACCTCACGCTCGTTACCGTTGACAAGTACCTTGGAAAGGTGGATGGGCAGATATTCGCCTTCTTCATACTGACGGTTGCGGCGGCGGAAGTTGCGGTGGGTCTTGGTCTCGTCGTTTCCATATTCAGGCTGAAGGGCTATGAGGGTTCGTCGGAGATAGTTCACCTGAGGGATTGAGGCATGGAAGGGATCTTTATAGTTTTGATGCCACTCTTTGCTTTTTTGGTTATAGGTTTCTTCGGCAGGCGAATAGGGGACTTGGCAAGCGGAGTGGTGGCGGTTCTTGGAGGAGCCTTCTCCTTTCTCTTTTCCCTGTACACGACCACCAAAGCCCTCCAGAGCCCGATACAGATAAAACTCTACCAGTTTCTACCTTTGCAGGACTACCAGCTCTCAGTAGGCTTCTACTTTGACCCCCTCTCAAGCATAACAGCCTCAGTAGTAACCCTCGTAGCAACACTCATATTCATCTACTCAATAGGCTACATGGAAGACGAATTCGGAAAGTGGGTCTATAAATTCTACGCATACCTGTCCCTGTTTCTCTTCGCAATGCTCCTCATAGTTCTCTCGGACAACCTGCTCGGAATATTCTTCGGATGGGAAGGAGTAGGCTTAGCCTCCTACCTGCTCATCGGCTACTACCACCAGCAGAAGAAAGCCACCAACGCCTCCCTTGAAGCCTTCGTAATGAACAGAATAGGGGACTGGCTATTTATCTTCGGGA
>JALSTO010000209.1 GCA_026983685.1 Aquificaceae bacterium
TTTCAGCTCCTACCCCCACCCAGCACAGAAGATAGCGCCAGGGTAGTTCTGCATGCTCGCAAGAGCCTGCCCGATTCGCCGATAATGATCGGGTGTGCAAGACCTGCTGGTGCGGAGAGGGTAAAGCTGGACATATACTCCCTGCTCGCAGGGGTGAACGGCATAGCCTTCCCGGCGGAGGGTGTAGTTACCTACTCAAAAGGAATAGGACTTGAGCCTGTTTTATCTCCGAGTTGTTGTTCTACCGTCTTCATGATGGAAGCGGGTGTGGTGTGAAACGGATGGGTATCTCCCTATCTATGCATATCTCCTCAAGACTTACCTTGCAGGCAAAAGCCTGAACCCTGTAACCTCTTCTGTAAAACCCAAGCAACAGCCTTGAAAACTCGGGATCAGTCTCATAGTTTGGGCTGAAGAGCTTTGCATCCTCCCTCTGAACTACGAATATGACCGCTGGCTCGTACCCGTTTGCCAGGGCTATCAGCTCCTTTACGTGTCTCCTTCCTCTCTCAGTTGGGGCATCGGGAAAGAGGGCTACCGAATTCCTCACCAGATTCACAGACTTCGTCTCCACCAGTATTCTATCGTTTATGAGGAGGTCAAACCTTGAACCCATTGCGCCGAACTCCGCCCTGAAGCTTTTGAGCTCCCAAGGGTAGTTTTCCCTTTCCATGTATTCAATCAGGAGCTTGGGAGGTAGGTGAGAATCAAGGCATACAAGGGTTCTTCCCATGTCCGCCAAGATGAGCTCGTACCTGTACTTTCCTCCCTCCTTCCTCCTCAGGTATATGCTCCTCCCTTTCATGAGTATTTCTTTCAGCCTCCCCGTGTTTCTCAGGAGAACCCTCTCTTTTCTTCCTTCAAGCTCAACGAGACAGACAAACCTGTTCAACCTTTCAAGGAAGAGAGCTGGTATGAGGGTCCCGAAGTGCATCAGAACTTCTTTATCTCTATGCCGTACTTCTTTATCCTGTAGTCAAGCTGTCTGAGGGTATAGCCAAGGAGCTTTGCAGCCCTTGACTTGACGTAGCCTGTCCTTTCAAGAGCCTCCACTATCTTCTCCTTCTCCGTCGCCCGAAGTTTGTCGGGCAGGTCTGAGAGACCTTCTGACACTGACCTTCTCCTGTAGGCGAGGATGTGGGGAGGTATATCCACCCCTTTCACTATACCCTCGTGCATAACCACGAGCCTTTCCACGGTGTTCTCCAGCTCCCTTATGTTCCCGGGCCAGCCATAGTCCATGAGGGCTTCCATAGCATCCGGGGAGAGCCTGACCTTCTTTCCATACTTCTCGTTGAAGTTCCTCAGAAAATGGTCAATAAGCAGAGGTATGTCCTCCTTCCTCTCCCTCAGAGAGGGAACGTAGAGGGGAACGACGTTGAGCCTGTAGTAAAGGTCTTCCCTGAACTTTCCTTCCCTGACGAGCTCATGGAGGTCCTTGTTCGTAGCAGCGATCACCCTTACATCAACCTTTATCGTCTTTTCACTCCCCAGTCTCTCTATCTCCTTCTCCTGAAGGACCCTGAGTATCTTTGCCTGAAGGCTTAGGGGCATGTCGCCTATCTCGTCAAGGAAGAGGGTTCCACCGCTGGCAAGCTCAAACTTCCCTCTCTTTGAGGTATGGGCTCCCGTAAAGGCTCCCTTTTCGTATCCAAAGAGCTCAGCCTCAAGGAGCGTCTCCGGTATCGCTGCGCAGTTTATGGTTATGAAAGGTCCGTCCTTGCGGTGGCTCATAAAGTGGATAGCCTTGGCTATAAGGCTCTTTCCTGTCCCGCTTTCCCCTGTTAGGAGAACGGTGCTGTCGGTCGTGGCTACCTTCTTGATGACCTCAACGAGGTTCAAAATAGCATCACTCTGTCCGACTATGCCGTGGATATCGTAGGTTCTCCTGAGCTCCTCCTTCAGTATCTTTCTCTCCTCTTCCCACCGGAGCCTTTCCTCCTCCATACGCTCGCTGAGCCTGTAAAACATCCCTATAAGGGTTCCCAGTATCATGAGGGTCTCTATGCCTCTCTCTATGCTCTCCTTAGAGGAGAAGCTTTTGAAGATTGACAGAACACCCACTATGTCACCACCCACCTTGACGGGAACGGATATGAAGGTTTCCCCTCCCTGAAGCTTGTCTCTGACCTTTGTCTTGTTGAGGAAGGCTGGATTTGAACGAAGATC
>JALSTO010000210.1 GCA_026983685.1 Aquificaceae bacterium
GTACCTTGACGAGGAGCAGGTAAGGGGTATAGCCCGCTGGATAGCGGAGGAGCTTGCTCCGTGGGTTCCTTGGCATATTTCAAGGTTCTTCCCTTACTACAAGGCTACCGACCTACCACCCACACCAGTTGAGGAGCTTGAGAGGGCATACAGGATAGGTAAGGAGGAGGGGCTTGAGTATGTCTTTGTTGGCAACCTCTTCGGAAATGACCACGAGAGTACCTTCTGTCCGAACTGCGGTGAGGTTGTCATAAGGAGGAAGGGCTACCTGATCACAATGCTGAATCTGAAGGATGGAAGGTGTGGCGGTTGTGGTTATGAGATAAAGGGTAGGTTCTAACCTTCTATCTCAATCTTCTTGGATTTCTTCTTTTCCCTCTTCCCCTCTACCTTTTTCTCAAGGCTTTCAACCTTGTAGTCAAGGAGTGTTTTAAATATCCTCAGCAGGGAAAGCTCAATGTTGTAAACGTTCCTCACGATCTCCTCCCTAACCTCCTTTGGTGGCAAAAGAGTCTCAAAGACCCCTAAGATATTCCTCTTCAGCTCCTGAACCTCCTCTTCAAGGCTCTCCACTTTGAGTTCTTCCTTCCTCTTTGCCATGTTTATAATTATAAGTTCAAACATTACATAATGGGAATAAGGGGAAAGTTAAGGAGCTTCATAGATAGCCTGATACCCCCAGACGAGAGGTCTTCAAATCCGCTAATATACAGGACCGTATTCCTCAGGATAGCTCTGTTGACGTTCCTTTCCTTTATAGGTTCCCTTCTATCCTTTCTGTACGCATTGATGGACATTGGGGAGGGTGATGTGGCAGTAGCTGTAGTTGAGCTTTCGGTAGGGATTCTCCTATTTTTCACACCCATAATAGCGAGGAGATACAAGAACATAGAGTTTCTCGGAACGCTTGCCATAGTATCTTTCGCCTCTATATTTCTTGTGGCTATCTTTGACGAGCTTCCCGAGGACAAGTCAAGCCTGATATGGCTTGGAGTTGTTCCAGCCCTCATCTTTATCCTGAAGGGCAAAAGGGGGATATACTGGTCGGCGATTTACCTCCTGATACATCTCGGTTTTATCACTTGGGCTGGAAAGGTGAATATGGAGGCACTGATAGACTCTTACCTGAGTTACGCGCTCGCTACGGTAATCCTCTACTTCTACGCCTGGATGTCGGAAAGGTACAGGGAGGTATGGGAGAATATAGCAAGAACCGACAGCCTTACGGGAGTTCTGAACAGGGTTGCCTTTGAGGAAGCCTTCCTCAGAGAGGTTGAGAGGGCTAAGAGGTACGGAAACAGCCTTTCCCTTATACTCTTTGATATTGATAACTTCAAGAAGATAAACGATGAACACGGGCACCTTTCGGGAGACAGGGTTCTCAGAAGGGTTGCGAGCATAGTCTCCAGCAGTTTAAGGGAGGCAGACTTCTTCGCCCGTTGGGGCGGTGAGGAATTTATAGTTCTCCTGCCCGACACGGACTTGGGTAAGGCAATCTCCGTTGCGGAAAAGCTGAGGAGAAGGATAGAGTCCAGCAGGTTCGGTGATAACCTCAGGGTCACTGCAAGCTTTGGGGTTGCTCAGCTCTCTTCAGAAGATGACAGAACAAGTCTCCTGCTGAAAGCGGACAAAGCCCTCTACAGGGCTAAGATGGAGGGAAAGAACAGGGTGAACAGCTTTCTTACGGATATTCCTATAAAATAGTCTCCTATGCGTAAAGACAAGAGACATGAGGACGAGCTCAGACCTGTCAGGATAGTCAGAGACTTCCTGACCCACCCGGAGGGTTCCTGCCTGATAGAGTTCGGTGAAACGAAGGTTATATGCACCGCGTCTGTGACCGAGAGCGTGCCTCCCTTTCTCAAGGGAAAGGGTCAGGGCTGGATAACCGCAGAGTACGCAATGCTACCCAGAGCTACCCACACACGAAACATAAGGGAGTCCGTTCAGGGGAAGATAAGCGGGAGAACCCACGAGATCCAGAGGATGATTGGAAGGGCTATGAGAACTGCGGTTGACCTTACGAAGCTTGGAGAAAGGACTATATGGGTTGACTGTGATGTCATACAGGCGGACGGGGGAACGAGGACAGCTTCAATAACGGGTGCCTTCGTTGCTGTTGCGGATGCCCTGATAAGACTCTACGAAAACGGTGTGCTTACA
>JALSTO010000211.1 GCA_026983685.1 Aquificaceae bacterium
TAGTCAACGGCGGATATTCTCACAAAGAGGGGCATGTCCTCGGGCATCTCCTCCCTCGCTATCTTCACTACCTCAAGAAGGAACCTGACTCTGTTCTCAAAGCTCCCGCCGTAAGCATCCTTCCTTCTGTTTGAGATCGGTGAGAGGAACTCGTGAATAAGGTAGCCGTGGGCTGCATGGATCTCAATAACATCAAAGCCAGCCTCCACTGCCCTCCTGACAGCAAGCCTGTAGCTGTTCTGGACTTCCCTTATATCTTCCTCACCCATCTCCTTAGGTTTAAGCCAGTTCCTGCCGAAGGGTATCGGACTGGGAGCTATGGCATTCTCAGAGCCTCTGACCTTCCTTCTATTTATCTCCCAAGGGGGATAGTCCTCAGCCTTTCTTCCAGCGTGGGCGAGCTGTATTCCCACCTTTGCCCCATGGGATTTACATAACTTGACTACCCTGCTCAGTCCCTCAACGTGTTCGTCCCTGTATATTCCGAGGTCAAGGGGAGATATCCTGCCTCTCTCCTCAACCGCAGTGGCTTCCGTAAAGATCAGTCCCGCCCCTCCAACAGCCCTTGAGGTGTAGTGGACTATGTGCCAGTCGCTTACGAACCCCTCCTTTGAGGAGTACATACACATGGGGGACATAACTATCCTGTTTCTGAGCTCAGCGCCCCTCAGCTTGAGCGGTGAGTAGAGCTTTGACATCAGAGGTTGAACTTCTCTTCAAGCTCCGTCACCTTCTTCTCAAGAAGTCGGGTAAGACCCTTAAGCTCGTTAAGGAGGGCACCGTACTCCTTCTTGAGCTTGTAGAGCTCCCTTTCCAGCTCCTGCTCCTTCTGGTAGAGATCAAGCTCCTCCGCCTTTACCCTGTCGTACTTTGTGCGTAGCTCGTGTATGGTGTTGCTGAGCTCAAAAGCCCTTGATACAAGCTCCTCCCTTTCCTTCAGAAGTCTCTCATACTCCCTGGGTGAATCAGCCCTCCTCAGATATTTGTCGTGGTAGAGGATCTTCTGCTTTACCTCGGTGAACCCGTGCTCCTTTTCCCTAATCTCCCTCGCTATCTTCAGAGCCTCTTCTTCCTTCTCCTGCAGGAGTTTTCTCACTGTGTCAAGCTGGGTTTCAATCCCATTGATCTCGGGAGGTATATGCTTGAGGGCTTTCTCTATCTTGGCTATCCTGTCCCTGAGTTTCTTTATCTCTCCGCTGAATACCTTTACTCCCTTCATACTCTCTATTTTACCTCTATGACTACGAGGGGATGTGGTTGAAGCTCTCCGTTGACGTAGCTTCCCTCCCTCACAAGTAGCCTCTTCACCCTTCCCGTAACGGGAGAGACGATCTTAGTGTACGAGATAAGGGTATCAACCCTGTCCAACTCTCCCTCAACCTGCTCTACCTGAGCTTTCAGCGTGTCGTACCTTATCTTCTGGTCCTCAAGCCTGGTCTCCGCCAGAAGGTCTCTCTCAAAGAGAACCTTGAGCCTGTTGTAATCCCTCTCCACCTTCCAGAGCCTTGCCTCTATCTCCTTCTTTTTACCTAAGAGTCTCTTCTTCTGGGCTAAGTACAGGGAAGGGTCAATTTCCATCAAAAGCTGTCCCTTCTTTACCCTCTGACCCTCCCTCACATGAACCTTAAGAACCTTTCCCTTGACTATCGCCTGAACCTCTATCTCCTGAGCAAAGCTAAAAGTAAGAATTACAAGGAGAAGTATAATCGCCCTCATATCTCCTCCACCTTCTCCGTAAAGAAGGGAATCTTCTCCTTAAATACCTTCATAGGGTCCATTCCCAGAAGGTCGTAGAGCCTCATGAGGAAAAGGATTATATTGAACTTCGCTTTCATAAGTCTTCTTTCCGCCTCCGTTTTGGTGGACATGGCGTACCCTAAGTCAAAGGCGAGCTCAAGCTCGTAGTTGGATCTTGAGAGATCAAGATTCTCCTGTGCCCAGTTGTCAAAGCTTTCAGCCTCCTTATAGGCGGATGTGAGGGCTTCCCAGTCATAGGGTGCTCTGAGTATTTCTCTCTTGATCCTCTCGGAGATATCCTCCCTCTCTACTTCAACAGCCCTTTTGAGCTCAAGGATACTCCTCTCCCTGTAAAAGGAAGCCCTTCCGTCAAAGAGGGGAAGCCTCAAGATTAAGTTTCCCTCGCTCTTGAAGCGGTCAAAG
>JALSTO010000212.1 GCA_026983685.1 Aquificaceae bacterium
TCTTCTTTATAAGCTCCCTGTAGTTGTAGGAGGGGTTTGAGAAGATAATCCTGCTCATAGCACCTCCAGTTTTGCTTTAAGGGCACCTGCCTCCTTTATAGCCTGAAGGACGGATATTATCTCCCTTGGTGTAGCCCCTATCTTGTTGAGGGAGTCCACGAGCTCTTGAACCGTTGATCCTCTGAGGGGAACGAGCCTTCTCTTCTCTTCCTCAACCGTTATCTCTGTTCTCGGGACCACCTTTGTCTTTCCTCCTGAAAGGGGAGGAGGCTGAGAAACCTCAGGCATCTCCTTAACCTTAACTACAAGGCTTCCCACAGCGACAGCAACGGGGCTTATCTTTACGTTCCCACCGAGGACTATGGTCCCCGAACGTCCATCTATCACCACCTTAGCCACCTGAGAGGTGCTCACCTCAAGGTTCTCCACCTGAGCCAGAAAGTCAACTGGGTTCATGCCGGGAGGTATCCTAACCTTTACCGTTGCGCTGTCAATCGCCATTGCGGTGCCTTCTCCGAACCTTTTGTTTATGGCATCTTGGACGAGCTTTGCGCTCGTAAAGTCCGGAATATCAAGGGTTATGTTCACCTCAGACACGTTCATGTCAAAGGGAAGGTCTCTCTCAAGGATTGCGCCGTTTGGTATCCTTCCTACCGTGGGGATGTTCTTTACCTGCCTCGCACCCCTTCCCCTTGCCTCGTACCCGCCGACTATGAGCTGTCCCTGGGCTAAGGCGTATATCTTTCCATCAGGACCCCGCAGGGGTGTGAGGAGGAGGGTTCCCCCTTCAAGGCTCTTGGCATCGCCGATTGAGGAGACGCTCACATCAAACCTCATACCAGCTTTAGCGTAAGGGGGCACCTTTGCGGTAACGAATACCGCAGCAACGTTTCTGACCGTGATCCTGTTAGGGTCAACCACTATGCCCATCTTCTGGAGTGCATTGGCGAGACTCTTTACCGTGAACTGGGTAGCCTTTCCGTCACCAGTTCCTCTGAGACCGACCACGAGACCGTAGCCCTGAAGGTAATTTATCCTGTTACCCTCTATGGAGGCGATATCCTTTATCCTCTCCCCGAAGGAGAGGGCAAAGAGAAGGAGTATCAGAAGGGGAATATTACCGCAAATATCCTTGCGAGCCATCCGGGCTTACCTCCCTCAGCCATGTATCCCTTTCCGTCAAGGAAGATCTCCATGTTGGCTATCCTGTCGCTGGATACGGTGTTGTTGCTGTCAATATCCTCGGGCCTAATTATTCCCCTCAGAACGAACTCTCTCTGCATCCCGTTCACCACTATGTACTTCTTAGCTTCTATTAACATCGTCCTGTTGGGATAAACTTTTACCACCCTGCCTGCGAGTCTCGTCGTTAAGGTTCCCTGTTGTTGAACTTTGCTCCCCGCCTTTGTATCGTACTTTCCCTCAGCCTGCGAGCCCAAGTTGGCAAGGGTATTCTGGGGAACGCCGAAGAAGGAACTTATGGCATTTGAGAAGGCGGAAGACCTTCCTGCCTGACTTGATAGGCTCTCAACAGCGTTTATGCTCTCCACCACGTATATGAATATGAGGTCCCCTGGCTGAGCAGCTCTGTTCTCCCCGTAAAGGTCAGCCCATCCCCTTCCCGAAAGGAGGCTTCCTCTCGCCTTTTCTTCCCTATACTCTTCAGCAGGAAAGGGGTTCTCCTTTTCATAGGTCTTCAGGTCCTTTGGCTTTTCGGAGCAGGAGGTTAGAAAAATGAGAATAAAGGCGAGAGCGGAGCTTAGAAAAACCCCCATTTAAACACTAATATAGCAATTTGGGTGTAAATCTGCTATAATTTGTAGCCAATCATGATAAACCTTTCCGAAAAAGTAGCTCTTGTCACCGGTTCAACCCGCGGTATAGGCAGGGCAACAGCCCTCAGGCTCTCTGAAGCGGGTGCTACCGTTGTGGTCACTGGAAGGAGCGAGGACAGGGCTAAGGAGGTCGCGAAGGAGATAGCCCAGAGGACGGGTGGGAAGATCTTGGGAGTCGGTCTTGATATCGGGATAAGGGAGTCCGTTGAGGAGGCTTTTAAGAGGATAAAAGAGGATGTTGGCTCCGTTGACATACTCGTGAACAACGCAGGGGTTAACAGGGACACCCTATTTGTAAGGATGAAGTACGAAGACTGGGACG
>JALSTO010000213.1 GCA_026983685.1 Aquificaceae bacterium
TGATGGCGATAGTGGGAGGATTTTTTGAGGGGTGGTACATGCATGCGGTAGGAGGGGAGCACAAGGAGATACATCTTGGAGTTGCCACTATCTCTGTCGGTGTGGCTCTCCTTGGGATCTTCTTAGCCTACGGGGTTTTTGTGAAGAGGGTGCTTGACCCTGAGAGGACCTACCAGTCCCTTAAGGCTCTCCACACGACCTTTAAAGAGCAGTTCTTTACAGAGAGGCTCTATCACGGAATACTCGCAGTCGGGTACATGAGCTACTCAAGGGTTCTGTACCTTGTTGGTGAGAGGCAGTTTATAGACGGAATTGTGAACGGGGTTGCATACCTGACTCAATCGGTTGGTCAGGGGCTCAAGTTTCTCCAGGGGGGGAAGCTAAACTGGTACGCCCTCGGTCTCGGTAGTGGATTTGCTATACTTGTTCTGCTTCTTGTAGCAGTCATATACGGAGGAGGATTCTGATGGAGAAGCTTCTCAGCCTTATCATATTCTTACCCCTCATAACTGCGGGTGTAATAGCCCTCGTAAGGAAGGAGAGCTTTACCAAGATAGTCTCCATAGTCGTGTCGGGAATAGTGTTTCTGCTCTCACTCGTCCTCTTCCTTAACTTTGACTTCAACAGGGAGGGCTTTCAGTTCCAGACGAAGGTTGATTGGATACCTACCCTCGGCATCTCATACCATCTCGGGCTTGATGGTATGGCTGTTTCGCTTATACTCATGACAGCCCTTCTGTTCTTTGGCGTCTTCGTATGGTCCTGGAGGATAGAGGACAGACCCGTACTCTACACGAGTCTTTTCTTAATCCTTGAAACCGCCTGTCTCGGTGTCTTTTCTGCCCTTGACTTCTTCCTCTTTTACATATTCTGGGAGGGGATGCTCATACCGATGTACTTCATCATAGGCTTCTGGGGGCATGAGAACAAGGTCTATGCTGCCAACAAGTTCTTTATATACACCTTCTTCGGTAGTCTTTTCCTTCTCCTCGGGCTCGCCTCCATTATAGTTTACGGCTACTTCCACACGGGACAGATAACCTTTGACTACCTTGAGCATGCCAAGATGGGCTATCCCGTCTGGCTCCAACTGATAGCCTTTCTCCTGTTCGGTATTGGCTTTGCTGTCAAGATTCCGATGTTTCCCGTTCACACGTGGCTACCCGATGCCCACGTTGAGGCTCCGACCGCAGGCTCCGTTATACTTGCTGGCGTCCTTCTGAAGATGGGAACCTACGGCTTCGTGAGGTACTCCCTTCCCCTCTTTCCCGATGCCTCAAAGTACTACATACCGCTGATATTCTTCCTCAGTGTTGTGGCTATAATCTACGCAGCTATGATGGCGATAGCCCAGACCCACATAAAGAGGCTTATAGCCTACTCCTCCATATCTCACATGGGCATAGTTACCTTGGGAACCTTTGCCCTTGACAAGGATGCCCTCAACGGTGCGGTTTACATGATGATAGCCCACGGTCTCTCTTCAGCAGCCCTCTTCTTCGCTGCAGGCTTTATATACGACAGAATACATTCCTACAACATGGATGACCTTGGAGGTCTTGCCCGTTACCTTCCTAACTTTGCAGTCTTTTTCATGATATCTGGTCTTGCGGGTATAGGTCTCCCTGGTCTTGCTGGATTCATAGCTGAGTTCCTCGTGCTCCTGGGAACCTTCAAGGCACACCCTGTCTGGGCTGTTATAGCTGGGACAGGCATGATCCTCGGAGCTGCGTACTTCCTGTATATGTACAAGAAGGTTATGCTTGAGGAGGAGACCATATCCGACCACAGAAGGGAGAAGTGGAAGGCTCTCAGGGATGTCGAGCCCCACCATGTCGTTCCCTTTGTCCTTATACTCTTCGTAGCCTTCCTTATGGGGCTTTACCCAGCACCCTTTGTAAAGATAGCTAACCACACGGCGAAGCTCGTCTTTGGAGGTTGAGAGTTGAACTGGAATGCCCTGTTGCCTGAGATAGTCTTATCCATAGGTATCCTTATCATCTTCGCCCTTGAGCTTTTACTTAAGGACAAGTACTACAAGGCTCTTACCCTTCTGGGTTTCGTTACAGTGGTGCTCTCAGCCTTCTCCGTTCTTTTTGTGAGCTATCCCGCAAGCACACTCTTCAACGGCTTCACCGTGAGCGGTTTTAACTTAAT
>JALSTO010000214.1 GCA_026983685.1 Aquificaceae bacterium
TCCCTTTCCCTCGTGGTTGTAAACCATAACCTGATCGCCGGCATTGAGCTCACAGAGATACTTCGTCCTGTTTCCGGGAACCCTGATATACATGTGAACAGCCCCGGCATTCACCCTGAAAGGTCTTGAGGCAACGTAAGGGTTTTCTTCGGTCTCCGCATGGACGAGGAACATACCGCCCGATGAGTTGCCTACGAGCATCCCCTCACCCCTCGTCATCAAGGAGGTGGTATCAACGCAGACCCTGTCCCCGAGACCAAGGGGTAGAATCCTTTTTATCTCCACCTTCACGAGATTGAGAGTCTCCTGGGACTCTTCAATCACCTTTGCAACCCTCTTTATCTCGTTCAGGTCCTCGGTCTTAAGGACAACTCCCTTGACACCTCTCTCAAGGGTCTGGAGGGCTACCTCCGCCTCATCGGCGTTCTTAACAACCGCGTAGAGCTCTTCCCTCTGGGCTATGAGATTTTCAAGGGGGATAACCGTCCAGTCGGTGGTCTCAACGATGACCTTAACATGGGGAGGGTACTTGGCAGCCTTCTCCTCATCCTCCTTTCCTTCCACCCTCACATAGACAACGTCCTCACCGAGCTTGAGGTCTCCATCGGGAGATACAACGGTTATGCGGGCAAGCTTCTTTACACTCTCAGCGGTTTTCTGGTCAGGGATAACTACCGCAGTCGCTCCCGATTCTATTGCTGTGGTCACGAGCTTCTTGTCGTAAGGTTCTACCCAAACCCAAAACTCTTTCATGGAGATAAGTATAACTTATAATCCTTATAGCTCCAAAGCTGGGAGGGAAGAGAATGAGGAAGATTTCTTTCGTAATTTTTATGGCTGTCCTTGTGCTCCTATTTATAGCGGGTAGCCTTCAGATATATGCCAGCAGAAAGGCGGAAGAGAAAACAAAGGAGATACTATCAGCCCTCGGGCTTGAGGAAAGGGCGAGATACAAAAGCGTCAGCTACTCTCTTCTTAAGGGCACAACCGAGGTAGAGGGACTTGAGGTCAGAACCGAAAGCGGGAAACTCTGGGCAAAAAAGCTCTTCATCACAAAGCTGACGGACACGGACCTTGAACTCAGGTTGGAGAGAGTTAGGGGAGATGACAGGAACTTTGAGGAGTTTGAAAAGAACATGAAAGAGCTTGGATACCGAGATGTCTATTTGAACACAAGCCTATCCGTTAGCCTGTACGAAAAGGAGAAGAGGCTCTTCCTGAGGGAGTTCTCCGTAGAAGTTCCCTCAGCCTTCAATGTATCCCTGGGCTTTGATCTCCTCGGGGTTGACAGAAAACTTATAAAGGAGCTCTCCGAGCTTGAAGAAGATGACAGAGAGGCTGTAAATGAGTTAGCCCAGAGGCTCAAGGATGTATCCCTCGCCAGTTTCAGACTTGAGTTTGAGGACAGGGGCTTTCTGGAAAGGGTGATTGAGAGGGAGGCAAGTAGGAAGGGTAAAAGACCAGAGGAAGTCAGAAAGGAGATACTTAATCAGCTCAGAGCTCTGGAGAAGGGAGGTGAGTTTGAACGCTCCCTCTTTAAATCTCTCAAAGATCTTCTTGAGGAGGGCGGTACACTGAAAATAGTTGCAAATCCCCAAAAGCCCGTTTCCTTTGAAGACCTGGTGGTTTACTCCCTCATGGGGCTTCAGAGCAGGGACTTTTCAAGACTGCTCAGGGTATTGAACCTGAGAGCTGAGCACAGCAAGATGTAAACTACATATATGTCCGAAAGAAGCAGGGACTGGCTGGCTCAGGCGGAGCGGGACCTTATGAAGGCGGAGCTTGATTATGAGCATGGGTTCTACGAATGGGCATCCTTCACAGCTCAGCAATCCGCAGAAAAGGCTCTGAAAGCTCTTTATCAGAGTTTAAACATGAGCGTGAGAGGTCACTCTATAGTCAAGCTGCTTCAGGGACTTACGGAGATATTCAATATAGACGAGGATCTCATCCACAGCGGGCGCATACTTGATAGATATTACATTGAGGCAAGGTATCCCAACGGCTTTCCTGAAGGCTACCCTGCGGAGTTCTTTGATAGAGATATAGCTCGGGAGGCTATAGATGCTGCACAAAAGATACTTAGGTTCGTTAGAGATAAGATGGGTTGATAGAGAGGAACTTCTCAGAAGCTTGAGGGAAAAAGTGAGTG
>JALSTO010000215.1 GCA_026983685.1 Aquificaceae bacterium
CAGCCAACAAAGAGAAGCAGGAGGTTTCCAGCGAGAACGGTTATGAGTATAGTAAAGGTCATCAGGTCAAGGAGGGAGAAGAAACGGGTATATCCTGTATCGTCCTTCATGTATCTGACCGAGTAGGCGTGGACTATAAAGCTTATTGCAGACACCACGAGAGCCATGGTAGTGCTGAGGGCATCAAGCCTCAGGCTAAGGAGTGAGGAAAGTCTGAAGGTATAGGGACCTGAAAGGAGAAACTCAAGCAGGAGGCCTACGGAGAGTATTAGAGTTGTAAAGCTAAAGCCAAGACTTATTAATGAGGTTCTTCTCTCACCTCCCCGCCCAAAAAGGTAGGTAATCAAAGAGGAAAGGGCTGGGGCTAAGGAAAGAAGTATGAGAAACATACCTACAGGACAGGCTTACTCCCCACCGTACTCTACGCTGTCTATCTCCTCCATGAATTGTTCTATCATGAAGGTCACGTACTCTTTCAGCTCGTTTACATCCTTACCCCAGTGGTCGGGTGCTATTTCTATATCCTTTTCGTGAAGGTCGTGCTCCTCGGTTATGTACCTGACCTTTATGTAGGGATAGGGCGCATCCACCTTACAGCTCTCCCCTTCCTCAACGTCCTTGAAGCAGACCTCAATGTCTATGTCCGGGTTTGCCATTACGTCCTTAAGCTCCTTGGCGAGCCTTTCAAACTTCTCCTTTATCTCTTTGTCCATTTCCATACCAGACCTCCGGCGATTTTGATAATTATGTTAGCAGAATATCACCTTTATTTTTTAGTTATCAGAAGAACCCGCCGGAGGCGGGTCTTTTCAGTCTCCAGTCTTGACCATCACCATCTCAATGCAGTGCCTCTTCAGCAGATCAGAACAAACATAGACACATATCTCACAACCCTTGCACCTGTCATACCATACCCATGCTGTGTGGTCGCTCTCCTTGTAATTCAGACAGTTGGGCTCGGGACAGAACAGGACACACTGCTTGCAGTTGTACTTGGCGCACTCCTTTTCGTTCACCTCCGCTACGAAATACATTCACAACCTCCTCAGGTAGCTACCTTCTCCTCTTCCTCCTCCACCCACCTGTTTTCCTCAGCCATCTTCATTGTATGCTTTATAACTTCCATATTCTTGGCTAAGAGCTCCTGCTTTTTCTTAAACTTCTTCTCTATGGCGCTGTCAAGGGCGGTTGTTCCACCGGAAGCCACAAAGGAACCGCCGAGGAACCTCTCAATGAGAGCCTTCTCAATGTGCTCAAGGGTAACAAGCTTAGTGATACCGAAGAAGAGACCGATCATAGCCATGTTCGTGGCGAGCTCCGTTCCCGCTATTTCCCTCGCTATCTGGGTGGCGGGTATCATGAATATCCTTGCGTTGAGTTCCTCAAGAACCTTCTTGTCCTCGTCGGGTATTATGTCCACATCGGTGTTGATTATCACCATACCGTTGGGTTTGAGCCCAGTGTAAAAGGGCATCGTATAGGACTTACCGTGGGTTATGACCTGAGGGTGATAGATCATTATCACGTTTGGATAGACGACCTCACCGACCTCGTATATGGGCTGATCGGATGCTCTTACGTAAGCTTCAACAGGTGCCATTCTCTTCTCAGAACCGAAGAAGGGAACGAGGGAGGCGTACTTGCCCGCAGCGGACATGGCGTTGCCGAGTATGTGGGCTGAGGTAACGACTCCCTGACCTCCGACACCGGCTATCCTTATGTTGTACCTCTTCATGACTTGACCTCCTCCTTCTGCTTCTTCTCAAGCTCGGTGAGGTACTCCTTGACCTCGTCGGTCATCCACTCGTAGAACTTGAAGTCCTGCTTTTCCCTCTGCCTTGCATCCTGGAGGACCTCCCTTGTGGGTATGGAGTACTCAATGTTACAGGAGGTATATGCGTGGATGAAGGTAGGTCCGAACTCCCTCGCTGCGAGTATAGCCCTTCTGACAGTCTTGGCTATCCTCTTGGGATTGGTGGGAGATATCCTTGCGACATAGACACATCCCGCAGTCTGGGCAAGCTCTACCGCGTTTATCTTATCAAACTGCTTACCCTTGGGAGCCATCTTGAGCTGTATCCCCTTGGGGGACATACCGCTCTCCTGGCCACCCGTGTTACCGTAAACCTCGTT
>JALSTO010000216.1 GCA_026983685.1 Aquificaceae bacterium
TATCGGTAAAATACACTACGACTACCTCGTCCTCGCAACGGGTATTGATTACGACTACTCTCAGTGGGTGGGTGATGACCCCAGAGACATAGAGATAGCCAAGACGAGATACCCCGCAGCTTTTAAACCGGGCGAGGAGCACTTCGCCCTCAAGAGGAAGATAAGGGACTTTGAGGAAGGTAACTTCGTTCTGACTGTCCCGCCGGGACTTGACTACAGGTGCCTGCCCGGTCCCTACGAGAGGGCAACTATGATAGCTTGGTACTTCAAGCAGAACGAGATACCCGGAAAGGTCATACTCCTTGACCCCCACAACGACCCGCCTGTCAAGGCGGAGGGCTTCCACAAGGCTTGGAACGAGTTCGTCAAGGGCTATATTGAGTATTACCCCCAGACCGAGATAAAGCACGTGGACTTTGGAAAGAAGAGGATATCCACAAACCTCGGGGACTTTGACTTTGACGACCTGAACCTCTACCCGAGATGTAAGTCCGCACCCCTCGTTTACAAGGCTGGTCTCGTTCCCAAGGGCGACAGATGGCCTGCTCTCAGATGGCCCTGGTACATGTCCAAGGCGGACGAGAGGATATTCTGCACCGGAGATGCAAGGAACCATCCCTTCTCCAAGAGTGGAAACACTGCAAACTCCGAAGCCCACATAGTTGCGGAGCTGATAGTCAACCTTGCCCATGGCAAGAGCATGGATTACAGACCTCCTAGGACCCTGTGTTACTCCGGAGTTGATAAAGGTAAGGCTGTGTGGGTTGACCTTACCTACAAGTACGATCCCAAGAAGAACTCCTTTGCCTTCCACAACGTCAAGATGGATAACACACCCTCAAGGAAGAACTGGCAGGCTTACCTTGAGTGGGCGAGGGCTATGTACAGGGATATGTTCTCCTGATAAAAAGGGGGCGGTATCCCCACTGCCCCTCCCCTCCCTTTAGCTTTAAAATATCCTTCTTGTGAATGTCAGGCTCGCTACCCTTCAGTTCTCAATAACAGAAAACATAGAGCTTAACTACGAAAAGGTTGAGAGGCTTTTAAGCTCCGCTCCAGAAAGCAGTCTTGTTCTATTGCCAGAGATGTTCTTCTGCGGGTTTGACTACGAGAGGCTGGAGGAGTTCTCACGCCTGAGCGAGTATATGGTGGAAAAGCTGAGACTCGTATCGGAGAAGAGGTCTCTTATCCTCTGCGGAACGGTTCCCGAAAGGACCGAGGAAGGAATAAAAAACACAGCCTTTCTGATAGAAAAGGGAAAAATAAAGGGAAAAAGGAGCAAGGTAAAGCTCTTTTCCCCCTTTGAAGAGGACAGATACTTTGTTCCCGGGGAGGAGAACCCTGTTTTTGATACGGACTTCGGAAGGATAGGAATTCTGATATGCTTTGAGCTCCGATTCACCGATATGGTGCTTGAACTCAAGAAGAAGAACATAGACATACTGCTCGTACCTGCCCAGTGGGGGTACAGCAGAAGGGAACACCTGAGGGTTCTTTCCCAAGCAAGGGCTATAGAGCTTCAGAGCTACGTCCTTGTGGCGGACACGTGGGGAGAGTTTAAAGGGACCCACTTCGCGGGTATGAGCGGGATATACTCTCCCTGGGGTGAGGTCCTCGCCTTCTCGGAGAAGGGAGACACGATTCTTCAAGCTGAAGCGGACCTAAAGCAGGTAAGGGAGGTGAGGGAGAGGATACCCGTAGAGCTGGATTAAGATATTCTTCATGTACCTCATAGAGAACTATGCACGTCTGCCTGTAAGGTTTGTCAGAGGAGAGGGAGTTTACCTTTACGACGATGAGGGCAAGAGGTACCTTGATTTCCTCTCGGGTATAGCGGTCTGCTCCCTCGGACACGCCCATCCGAAGCTCACAGAAGCCATATGTAAGCAAGCACGAGAGCTCATCCACGTATCCAACCTCTTTGAGAACCCATGGCAGGAGGAACTGGCTCGTGAGCTTGTTGGGGAGTTCTGGACAAGGAAGGCAAGGGTCTTCTTCTGCAACTCGGGAGCGGAGGCAAACGAGACAGCCATAAAGCTCGCAAGAAGGCATTTCAGGAGCAGAGGAGAGGACAGATACAGGCTGATAACCTTCAGGAAGGGCTTTCACGGGAGGACTTACGGGAGTTTGTCCGCAACTGCACAGGAGAAATTTCATGAGGGCTTTGAGCCTATGCTTGAGGGCTTTGACTATGCGGAGTTTAACGATATAAGCTCGGTAAAGAAGCTCTTAAGGGAAGACACCGCCGGAGTTATGCTTGAGGTGATTCAGGGAGAGGGCGGTGTGAACGAAGCTGAAGAGGGATTTCTGAAGGAAGTTCAGAGTTTGTGCAGGGAGGAGGGGCTTCTGCTCATAGTTGATGAGGTGCAGACGGGAATAGGAAGGACGGGGAGGTTTTACGGCTACCAGCATTACGGAATAGAGCCTGACATAATAACCCTTGCAAAGGGACTGGGTGGAGGAGTTCCTATAGGGGTGGTTGTGGCGAGGGAGGAGGTTGCAAACTCCCTAACTCCGGGAACCCACGGCTCAACCTTTGGAGGAAATGCCTTAGCCTGCAGGTCTGCCCTCGTGGTAGTTGAGGAGGTCAGGAAACTGCTTGTGCGGATTGAAGAGATGGGATATTTCTTGAGAAAGAAACTTGAGGAGCTCAACATAGGAAAGGTCAAGGGCAAGGGTCTCATGCTCGGTGTTGAGACCGGAAGGGATTGCAGAGGGCTGGTTCTTGAGGCTTTAAAGGAAGGGCTGGTAATAAACTGCACAGCGGGGAGTGTCCTGAGATTTCTTCCCCCGCTCATAGTGGAGAGAGAACATATAGAGGAGGCTACCGATATTCTCAAGAGGGTTGTTCGGAAACTATAACTCTATTCTTGCCGAGACTTTTAGCTCTATACATAGCTTTGTCCGCTCTGTGGATGGCTTCCATCAGTGAGCCTCGGTAGGGTGCTATGCCTATGCTCACGCTAACTTTGACCTCTGGATGTTCCTCAAAGCTGAGAGACTGAACCTTTTCTCTTATTCTATTGGCTATATCCAGGGCTTCCCTCTCACCAACCCTGTGGAGGATAACCACTATCTCCTCGCCTCCGAACCTTATGACGTTGTCGTAGGTTCTAACTACCTTTAATACCGCTTCAGCGGTCTTTTTGAGAACCTTATCTCCGAATATATGTCCGTAGGTATCGTTTATCTTTTTGAAGTCGTCTATGTCAATCATGAGAACGTAGATATCCCTCGCATTCTGGCGGGAGAGCTTCTGCTCCAAGTAGTCAAGAACCCGCCTGTTCTCCAGTCCTGTGAGCGGGTCTATCAGAGCGAACCGAGGAAGACCCTTTAGTATGTCCGTTCCCGTTATTATCCCGACGAGTATGCCATCCTCATCTATCACCGGAAGGTGCTCTATGCCCTTCTCCTCAAAAATCCTTATTGCTTCTATCACGGGTTCATCTTCCCTTATCGTTATCAGGCTGTCTTTCTCAAGGATTTCTATAAGCTCCTCAATGGGGCTGTCAAGCTTGCTGTGGTATATGGCTGAGATTACGTCCTTGTGAGTGATTATGTTTATAGGCTTACGGGTGAACTTCTCCACCACTATTACACTACCCACTCCGTGGGATTCCATTATGTTTATGGCTTCCCTCACCGTGGTGTCCAGCCCGCAAACTATGGGGTTACAGACCATAAGCTCCTTAACGAGAGGCGAAGAGGTCAACCCAGTATCTCCTTAAGCTTGTTCACCATGGTGTCTATCTCAGACTTGGTTCTCTTCTCTGTTACCGCAAACAGCAGGACATCTTCAAGGGAGCTGTAAAACCTACTCAAGGGAATGCCGAGCATAAAACCTTTATCTAATATACCCTTCCACAGGTCTTTTGCACCCCTAACACGGAGGGGGAACTCCCAGAGATGGTTTCCCTTAAATATCTCCTCAAAGCCCAGTTCTGTAAGTTTTTCTTTGAGGTAGAGCGCCTTTGAAAGGCTCTGAGTGGCCACCTCTCTCAAGCCCTCCTTTCCGAGCAAGGCTATGTAAAGAAGGTTCATCAGGGCGAGGAGGTTCTGATTCGTGCATATGTTGGAGGTCGCCCGTTCTCTCCTTATGTGCTGTTCTCTCGTCTGGAGGACGAGTGTAAAAGCTCTCTTACCCTCAATGTCCTCCGCCATACCCACGAGCCTCCCGGGCATCTTCCGAACAAACCTCTCACGGGTTGCGAAGAAGCCCACGTAGGGTCCTCCGAAGCTCATGGGAACTCCCAGCTGTTGACCCTCACCCACAACTATGTCCGCCCCGAACTCCCCCGGAGGCTTTAGAAGGGCAAGGGCTACTGGGTCTGCCACCACAACGAAGGGAACTTCGTAAGTCTTGGCAATCTCTCCCAGTTCTCTGAGAGGCTCTATGTATCCGAAAAAGTTAGGATACTGCACCGCAAGGGCGTGAACAGAACCTTCCTTAAGGGTGTTCTCCAAACACTCAAGGTCTGTGGTTCCCTCCTTCGTGTAATGGATTTCCACCACCTTGTCCTCATAGCCCTTAAGGTAGGTTTTTACCACCCGCCTATAGAGGGGGTTAACAGCGGAGGAGAGGACTACCCTGTTGCCCTTTCCCTTTATGGCACGGGACATGAGAACCGCCTCCGCAAGAGCGGAAGCACCGTCGTACATTGAGGCGTTGGCAACCTCCATTCCTGTGAGTTCACACACAAGAGTTTGATACTCGTATATAGCCTGCAGTGTTCCCTGAGAGGCTTCCGCTTGGTAGGGCGTGTAAGCGGTAAGGAACTCCCCTCTGCTGACTATGTAGTTGAGGGCGGAGGGAATTATCCTGTCGTAGCTCCCTCCACCTGCGAAGCAGATGAGTCCCCTGTTTAGGGAAGATAGCTCTCCGAAGTACCTCCTGAGTTCCTCCTCAGACTTTGGAGTGGGAAGGTCTTTGGGAGGGTTGAGCAGAGAGCCCTCTATGTGGGAAAAGAGCTCCTCAAGGGATCTGAGCCCGAGGCTTGAGAGGATACGCTGGGTCTCTTCCTCTGAATGGGGTATGTACATTACCTTTCCTCTTCGTAGCCAAGCTCCTCCTCAGGCAGGCTCTCAAGAGACTCCTCAAGCCCCTCTACGGGTATCTCCTCTCCCGACTCCTCTCCCTGCTCCTCCTTTATTATCTCCCTGAGGAGCTCCGCGTAGTCCTCAGGAGGCATGAGGTCCTCAACCTCTGTTGGGTCCTTCATCTCAAGGATAGCTATCCAGCCCGCATCGTAAGGGTCTTCGTTTATTATGGAGGGGTCGTCAATGAGGTCTTCGTTCACTTCAATAACCGCACCCGTAACAGGGCTGTATATTGGGGCAACGTTCTTGACGGACTCAACGTTGGCGAGGGTTTCTCCAGCTTCCACCTCCTGCTCCTTTTCGGGCAGGTCAACATAGACTATGTCGCCGAGCATCTTCTGGGCATAGTCCGTTATGCCCACCTGAGCCTTTCCGTTCCTTATAAAAGCCCACTCGTGGTCTTTTGTGTAGTATCTGTCTCCCTTGACGAGGTATCCGCCCACCACTATGTCTTCCATCTCCGCATCCTCCAAACTTTTATTTTACAAGTCCTTGCTCTGAAAGAGAACCTTGAATCTGTCTCCCATGCTTATGAGCATAGTCTTGAGCCTTGAGAGCCTCTCCACTGCCTCGGGACTCTCCTCAAAGCCAAGGCTCTCCAGCTCACTCAGGAAATGGGGTATGCTGGCGAGGAAGTTCCTCTGGGAATCGTAGAGAAGGGTCTTCAAGCGGAAGTCCTTGCCGTACTCCATCAAAGCAGAGAAGTTCACCTGAGCGGAGATATCCATGGCTTCCTCTCTGTATATATCGCCACTGATGGAGTGCTTTTTATAACCTAAAACCGTTCCCTCGGGAAAGCGGTGAATCTCCTCAGAGGTGTAGCCGTAATCTATGACAAGGTGGTAGCCCCTGATGAGAGACTCCGACAGCTCCCTCAGGAGCTCTATGCAATCAAGACATACTTCAATCCTTTGCTTAAGGGATGCGTATCCCATTCTTTCAAGGAACTCCTTCACCCTCTCATTCTCAAGGCTCAGCCACACCTCCTCACCTTCCTCATTTATGTAAAGCTCTCTGCCCTCCTTCACCACATGAACAGGAAGGGCATCGTAGAACTCGTTGGAAAGGATCACCCCTTCTATCTTCGGAAATCGGGAGATCCACTCTACATTCTCAAAGTCCCTGAGGACCTTCCTCTGCCTATCTATGAGGGAGGGGCTCATCTCGTATATGAAGTACCTCAGCCTTCTGAAAAGGTCCGGATCCCTCTGTCTGTAGTAGGAGAGTATATCCCTCGCCATAAGCCCTCTGCCTGCACCCAGTTCAAGTATGGCTGGCTCTTCAAACTCCCTGAGCCTGTGATACAGAAAGTCCGCTATAGCCTCACCGAACACCCTATCAAGCTCCGGAGCGGTAAAGAAGTCTCCTCCCGCTGAGAACTTTTCCCTCGGAGAGCAGTAGTACTCCCTTACCTTCTCCTCCATGAAATCTCTGAAGCTCTTCATGATGAGATGATCCTCCCGTCCTTCATTTCAAGAACCCTGTGGCTCCTCTTCGCAAGGTACTCCTCATGGGTCACCATAACGAGGGTAATTCCTTCAGCGTTCAGGTCTAAGAATATATCCATTACAACCTCCGTATTTCTGGAATCAAGGTTTCCCGTGGGTTCGTCCGCAAGTATGAGAAGGGGACTGTTGGCAAGAGCCCTCGCTATAGCTACCCTCTGCATCTCGCCTCCCGAGAGCTGGTAAGGTCTCCTCTCCTCCTTTCCAGCCAGACCTACCTTTCGGAGGAGCTCCCTACCTCTCTCCTTAGCTTCTTCGGAGGATATCCCCGCCTTGAGCATAGGGACCATCACGTTCTCCAAGGCTGTGAACTCGGGGAGCAGGTAGTGAAACTGAAATATAAAGCCGATCTTCCCATTCCTTATCCTTGAGAGGTATTCTTCTCGGGAGAACTCTATCCTCTCGCCCTCAAAGAGGACCTCCCCGAATGTAGGCTTGTCTATAAGCCCCATTATGTAGAGCAGGGAGCTCTTTCCCGAGCCGGAGGCTCCCACAATGCTTAGAAACTCTCCCTTCCTGACCTCAAGGTTTATATCCTTCAGGATATCCTCACCGTCTATCCGCTTGAAAACTTTCCTCAAGGCAACCACCGGAGCTTCCATCAAGCTCAAGTATAACCGCTATCTCATCACACTGGGGGAACTTGGGGCAGTTCACACAGTCCCCCCAGACCTTGTGGGGTAGCTCGCTCTTGTCAACCACGCTGAAGCCGAACCTCTCAAAGTAGTCCTTAACGTAGGTAAGGGAGAAGATCTTACCTACACCGAGCTCCCTCGCCTCCTGAAGACACGCATCTATCAGAGCCTTTCCTATCCCCTCTCCCTTTCTACCTTCCTTAACCGCAAAGCTCCTTATCTCCGCGAGGTCATCCCAAACTATCTGGAGGGCACAGCACCCGAGTATCTCACCATCTTCCTCCCAGACCCAGAAGTCCCTTATGTGTTCGTATATAGAGCTCAGGCTTCTGGGCAGGAGCAGACCTCTCTGGGCGTAAAAACTCACGAGGTTGTGGATCGCCGGGGCATCCCTGAGCCTTGCCTTTCTGACCATGGCGTTTTAATATATCTACGGTAAGCATGACAGGCAAGATACTTTCATTCCTTCTCTGCTTGGGATTTGTACTTTCCCTCTCCACCAGAAGTCTGTCCCAGGATGTTCTCTGCATCCACATTCATGAAGGCTTTGCCCACCTTGAGAACGAGCATGCAAGCTTCCCAACGCAGAAAGATGAGGTCCACCTCAAGCTACTACCGGACCTTTCGGTCAAGCTCTTTAAGGTGTCGCTGGACATAAACACGGAAAGTGTGAAGAAAATAACACCCGCCAGCTTTTCAGTGATCTTAAAAAGAAAACCATTTGCGGTACGTAGCTTTAAATCACCTCCTAACCCGATCAGAACGATCCGTCTTCTCATCTGATCAAAACCTTCTTCAAGAGCGTTCAAAACCCACCAAAGGAGGTTGAGTATGTTCTTTATCCTTCTGCTTTTTACGACTTTCAGCTTCGGAATAGGTCTTGAGGAAGCCATGCAAACAGCCCTTGAGAAGAACCCGAGCGTAAAGGCGATGGAGGAGGAGGTGAAATCCTTTGAAGGTCTCTTCATATCCGCTGGAGCCTTCCCAAACCCAGAGGTCAGGCTTGAAAGCGGTTTCATAACAAACGACAAGAACGGCAGACCCGAGGGTAGGTTCCTTTACCTTTTAGAGTTCAACCAGCCCATACCAATGTGGGGCACAAGGTCTATAGGCAGAGAGGTTGTCAGAAAGGAGAGGGAGTCCTTTGAGAGTGCTGTGGAATTCAGGAAGAGGAGGCTGTTAGCTCAGGTTTACAGAGCTTTTTACAGAGCGCTGTGGAGCAAAGAGCTCTTGAAGATAAGGAAGGATAGCCTGAGGACCGCCAAGGCGGTGGAGGAGTTTGTGAGAAAAGCTTACTCTCTGGGGGAGGTGACAGAGCTTGAGCTCCTCAGGGCTGAGAGGGAAAGGGGTATAGAAGAAGTCCAGCTTGAGGTAGCCCGTTCCCGCTACAGGGCTGAGCTGAAGGTTCTCTCGGGACTCCTGAACACGGATGTAGATGAAGTTGAAGGTAACCTCTTCCGAGTTCCCAACCTTAGAGATGTTTCCTACGAAGAGCTCCCGGAGGTAAAGGCTCTATCAAAGAAAGCCCAGGCGTTTGAGGAAAGGATCAGACTGGAAAGGGCAAGAGCTAAGCCTTCCCTCGGGGCGGGTTTCGTCGTTGAGGATGCGGATGGCTACTACGGGCTCAGGGGCTCTCTGACCCTTGAGCTTCCAGCCTTCTACCGCAGACAGGGAGAGATAATCCGGTACTCAGCCCTCAAAAGGGCGGTGCTCAGTAGGAAAGAAGCACGGGTAGTAATGCTGAGAAGAAGGATTGAGGCGCTGAAGCTTCAGATGGAGACTTTAGACAGGGAACTGAAAAGGATAGACAACAGGCTTCTCCCTCAGGCACGGAAGGAGCTGGAACTTGCCCTGAGAAGCTACAGGCTCGGGGCTATAACTCTCTTGGAGCTGTCAGATGTAAGGCGAAGGTACTATGAGCTCCTGATAAAGAGGGCTGAGCTCAGCTTCAAGATGCATGAGGTTTACTCCCAGTTCATAGAGATAGGAGGTTGGAGATGAGGAAGTCTTTGGCTGTTTTGATACTTGTTTGCGGAATATCCCTCGCGGGGGAAGGACACGGGCACAGACACGAAGAAAAGGAAGGAGAGCACCACGAGGAGATACACCTGACCCAGTCTCAGATTGAGGAACTGGGAATAAAGCTATACACGGTAAGAAAGGAGCCGGCAGGGAAGGTGATAAAGATTCCCGCTCAGGTGGAAGAGAACCCCCTCACCAGTTACAAGGTCTTCAGCCCCGCGGAGGGCATAGTGAGAAGGCTCTACGTGAAGGAAGGAGACTACGTAAAGAAGGGAACAACCCTGGCGGAAATTTACTCGCCCGAGATTGCCAACCTTATAGGGGAGCTTAGCATGGCAAAGGTCAGGATGGAGAGTGCGAGGAAGGTTTACGAAAGGGACAAAGAGCTTTACGCTCAGAAGGTCATTCAATACACACGCTTTTACAACTCAATGGTCGCCTACGAGAGGGCTAAGGGCGAGTACGAGGCACTCCTTAGCAGACTGAAGAGCTACGGAGAGATAAAGGGTTATCACCTGCTAATTCGCTCTCCGGGGAACGGATACGTGGTGCGTCAGAGCGTTGTGCTCGGAGACAGCGTGGGGCTGGACAGGGAGCTTTTTTCAATTCACCACCACGAGGTTCTCTGGGTTTACGGAATGGCGGATGAGAGTTCTGCAAGTCATATAAGGGAGGGGATGAGAGCTAATGTAAACACAGCCCAAGACGGTCTTTCCTGCACTATAG
>JALSTO010000217.1 GCA_026983685.1 Aquificaceae bacterium
GATGAGCAGGGCACAGGAGAAGGAAAGGATCCCGCTCCCGAGAAGGGAGAAGAATACAGGTAATCCGAGGTGTTTTGAGAGGACGGCTGCGCCGTAGCTTCCTATACCGAAGAAGGCTATACCGCCGAAGGCGGGGTATCCGGTGTAACCCAAGAGTATGTTCTGGGCTAAGGACAGGCTCGTCAGGAGCAGGACGGAGCTGAAAACCCTGAGTATGTAGCCAGTCGGGAGGGAATCCGCGATGGAGACAGCAAATGGGAAGAAGAGCAGAAGTCCGAAGACAAAGAGTGTAAGCTTTTCAGATCTCGCCATAGTACTTACCACCCATCAACCCCCGTGGTCTGACCACCAGAAGGATTATCATAATCAGCAGGGAGGCGAAGAACCTCCAGCTCTCTCCAGCATAGAAGGATACGAATATCTCTACGATCCCGAGGAGCATACCTCCAACAAGGGCACTTTCAACCCTCCCGAGTCCTCCGAGGATGCTGACGAGAAAAGCCTTTATCGTGAGAAGACCGCCGTCAAAGGGCGTGAAGCCCTGAAGAAGCCCGTAGAGGTTACCTGACGAGAGGGCTATACCGAAGCCTATCCCCGAGGTTACGAGAAATATGCGCGAAGGATCTATGCCCACGAGCCTTGCCCCCTCTCTGTCAAGGGCAACAGCCCTGACAGCCCTTCCCGTCCAGCTGAACCTCAGAAAGAGGTAAAGAAGAAGCGTAAGGAGCAGGGCTATAAAGAAGACGAGGAGCTTGACCTCCGAGATTATCAGGTTTCCTACGAAGATACTTCCCTCCGCATAGGGGACGTCTATTGACCTTACATCCGCTCTGAAGAAGAGATTCAGGAGATGAGAAAGGAGTATGTCAACACCGAAGGTGAGTATTAAGACCATGAAGGGTTCGTACTCCATGAGCCTGTTTATAAGAAGCCTCTGAAGAAGCCACCCTATCAAAAAACCCACTACGAAGCTCAGAGGTGCGGACAGGATAGGGTCAATACCGAGCTCAAGGTAAAGGGTGTAGGCAAGGTATGAGCCTAAGAGTATGAAGCTCCCGTAGGCTAAGTTCAGTATTCCGAGAACTCCCCAGGTCAGAGAGAAGCCAAGGGACATGAAGGCGTAGAAGGAGCCCAGAAGCAGTGCATCAATCAGGAGCTGAAGGATCAGGTCCATTCACTTCCACTCGGGCTTGGGATAGACAGGCTTAGCCTCTTGAAAGGGATAAACGGTAACGGGCTTTCCCCCCTGCACCTGAATTACAGCCATCCGCTTTGTCACTATCTTTCCCGTCTCGTCAAAACCTATGACGCCGTAGAAGGTCTCCTCTTTCATGCTCAGGAGAGCCTTCCTTACCTTCTCCACCTCAAGGCTACCTGCTCTCTCAATGGCGAGCTGAAGGGAAAGGGCTGCGGCTGTCCCACCCGCGGAGTGATATTCGGGGTCCTCTCCATACTTCTCCCTGAAGGCTCTGACATATCCCTGAGTGCTACCAAAGAGAGGGTCCTTGTATCTGAAAGCCTTTGACCACTGGACGGGACCGAAGATATGCTCCGCATCCTTTCCGAGTGCCTTAACGAAGGCTGGAAGGGGAGGTCCCACGGTAAGACCCAGAAACTTGGGGTTTATTTTGAACTGCTTGAGCTGTTTCACCACGAGAACCGAGTCCCTGAAGTGCCCTGCACCTATGACTACATCGGGTCTCTTCAGCCTCAGCTTGAGCATCAGAGAGGAAAGGTCCTGGGTCCCCTTCGGGTAGCCTTCAAAGAGGGCCACCTTGAGCCCTTTTTTACGAGCTTCCTCTCTCGCCCCTTTGGCAGCATCCTCTGAAAATATGTCCTTCTCATAAAGGATGGCGACGGTTCTGGGCTTTGGACTCAAACTCACCGCAAGGTCTATCAGGTTCTTTCCGTAATCGGGAGCAACGTTGAACACTCCGAAGACGTGTTTGTAACCCTGCCTGTATATCTTCGTAGAGGCGCCTCCTCCCTGAACCATGAGCGCCCTGTACTTTTCAACCACACCCGCCGCAGCGAACACCTGAGCACTTCCATAAGGACCAAGTATGAACCTTACCCCGTCCTCAGTTATAAGCTTTTCTATAAGCTTTGCGGTCGTCTTT
>JALSTO010000218.1 GCA_026983685.1 Aquificaceae bacterium
TTCAGTCTTTCCTATCTGAACAGGCTCTGCCACTTAGTCTGAGAAGACGGGCTCTATCCTCGTTCTTATCCACTTTCTGTCCCACCATTCAAGGGGGGTCACTTCATAACCACCGACGAGCACACCGAAATGCAGGTGATCCCCGAAGGCGAGACCCGTCGTGTCGGTGTAGCCTATCACCTGCCCCTTCCTCACCTTGTCTCCCACCTTTACTCTGAAGTCCGCAAGGTGGGCATATAAACTCATGAGACCGTATCCGTGGTCTATTATCACCGTATTCCCGTATATGCCTAAGTCTCCCGCGAAGACAACCACACCGCTGTTGGCGGCTGGAACCTTGGCGTTCTTAACGGAGGCGAGGTCGTAGCCCATGTGCCTGCTCCTGCTTACAACCCTCCCGCCGTAGGTATAGGTTCTCTTCTCACCATACCTTGATATCACCTTACTGTTCCTGAGCTGGAGGAATCTTCCCCTCCATAACCTCTGACCTGCGGATTTACTCCCTATCTGGGCTATCTTTTTCTCGTTCTCCCTCCTGACCTCTTCGTTCACTTTCTTAAAGAGTTCAACGAAGCTGAGTTCTTCGTTGTCCCCGCCGAGGATGGTCTTTAACTTCGGAATCATAATCCTCTCCTTGCCCCTGAGCTCAATCCTCATAGATTTGAAGTGATTTCTCTTTATGCCCGTTCCGAGGGGTATCACAGTCCTGTTGCCTACCTCGTCAATCGCAACAACCTTCACCACATCCCTCGTTGAGGTATCAACAGGGACGCCGAAGAGTGCTATGCGAACCCCATTCCCCACATCGTAAGAACGGAATCTTCTGCCTCCCACTTCAACGAACAGATCCGCAGGCTCGCTGAGCTTTGCCCTTATGCCTCCAGAACCGCCCTGAAGGATAACGTAGGGAGCGTAAAGGAGCTGAACCCTCGGGGGCTGGGTGTCAACCTTAGCGCTGACCTCAAAGCTATCCTTGAGCAGGTAAAACCTCCTGAGCTCAACGATTATCTTAGCATCCCCATCCTTAAGACCAGCTTTCCTCGGCTCTAAGGTGAATCTCACCTCGTTTACCCTCTTTGGAAGGCTACCCTCAAAAAGGAGAACCTCCCTGCTACCCTGAAGGGCATAGACCCTAACCTTATCCACATAAGCTCTGGGAGAGATTATCAGGCTTATCTCCTTCTTCTTGGGAAGCTTTTCAAGGGAGCTCAGTCCCTCAACTTTGGGCTTGAGAAAAAAGAGGTTGTAAAGGGTAAAACCCACTATACCTACGAGTGCGAGGAACACAACGGTTCTTATAAGCTTCTTAATCCCCTGCATGTCCCACCCTTACACAGTACCAGTCTTCTTCCTCCAATATTCTATCCGCTTGAAAGCCCTCCTGCCCGAGCAAGTCCAGAAGGCTGAGTAACTCATCTCTCCTGTATATGCCCGAGAGGACAGCCTGCCTTCCCACGAGTCTGAGTATGTCCGGGAGCTCCTTCTCAAATATCTGAAGCTCTAAGTTGGCTACTACCACATCAAAGCTACCTGCGAGCTCTCCGGGTCTTCCCAGAAGGGTCTCTACCTCAACGCCGTTCAATCTTGCGTTCTCCTCACACGCCCGAAGGGCGTCCTTACTGATATCAATACCTACAACCCTCCCCGCGCCGAGGAGTCTGGAGACTATGGCTAAGACTCCGCTCCCAGTTCCCACATCAAGGATGCTGTCTCCCTCCTTCAGGGTCTCTTTTAGCATCCTTATGCAGAGGCGGGTGGTCGGGTGGAAACCCGTCCCGAAAGCCATCCCGGGGTTTATAAAGACAACCTTTTTCCAAGGAGGGACTATCAGGAAGTCATCAACCTCAACGGGTCCGAAGCCCTGTCTCCAGTCCTTCCAGCCCTCGTCAACCTCCTCAGAGGAAAGGGGCTCAATCCCTTCAAGGGGATCGTAAACTGCAAAGGTGAGCCACTCTCCGTCTCTATTGAGGATCTCCACAGGCACGGGGTTTTCTGCAAGGAGCTCCCCGAGCTCATCCTCCCTCAGCCTGTATATGTACCTCCTCACAGGACCTCCCTCAGGAAGTCAAGGAACACCCTATTGAAGGCTTCGGGGTTCTCAA
>JALSTO010000219.1 GCA_026983685.1 Aquificaceae bacterium
AGCCTTCTCGGCATACTCAACGTGGTGAATCCCCACCTTGTAGCGATGGGGGTTTACCTCTTCGGTCTCGTTCACTTTGCCTTTTTCACGAACATAAAGAGAAAGGTACTGCTGAGTGTTATAACCTTGCTTTCAGCCTTAACTGACAACCTCAGCCCTCTTCTTATAAGGTTCCTTGACCCCTCCTTTTCCTATCTAAAGCTTATCTCTTTCCTCAGCCTGAGCCTATCAATGCTCCTCATATCCTTGATAGTGATGGTATCAATCTTGAGACACAGAGCTAAGGCTATAGTCCTGCTTTAAAGAAGACCCTCTTCCTTCTTGGCTACCGAAAGGATGCGGAGGACCTCCTCCCTTGAGGTACCACCGTAAGTTTTCCTCCTGTCCGCAACGACCTCCGGTTTAAAGAGCTCAAAGACATCCTCATCAAAGAGCTCGGAGAAGTTCCTCAGCTCATCTATGGTAAGCTCCTCAAGTCTCTTCCCCTTTTCTATGAGATAGGAGACTATTGAGCCCGCTATGTGGTGAGCCTTTCTGAAGGGAATTCCCTTCTGAACGAGGTAGTTGGCAACGTCGGTTATCAGGACGAAGTTCCCTGCTCCCGAGTACATACTCTGTTCTCTTATCCTCAGCCCGTCAATAACCTTTACCATGCCGACCAGAGAACCTTTGAGAGTCCTTACACTGTCAAAGAGGGGTTCCTTATCCTCCTGAAGGTCTCTGTTGTAGGCTGAGGGAAGTCCCTTGAGGATCGTCAGAAGGGAGATAAGGTTCCCGTAAAGTCTTCCCGTCTTTCCCCTTATGAGCTCAAGAATATCGGGGTTCTTCTTCTGAGGCATTATTGATGAACCCGTGCAGAGCTTGTCGGGAAGGTCAATATAGCCGAACTCCTCCGAGGACCACACTATAAGGTCTTCAGCCAGCCGTGAGAGGTGCATACCTGTAAGGGCACAGCAGAAGAGAAACTCCGCTATAAAGTCCCTGTCCGCGGTGGCATAGATTGAGTTCCTTACAAGCCTGTTGAAACCTAAGAGCTCAGCGGTAAAGTGCCTGTCTAAGGGAAAGTCCACACCTGCAACAGCCCCGCTTCCGAGCGGTAGCTCGTCCACCCTTCTGTAACAGTCAAGGAACCTCTCCGTATCCTTAAGGAAGGCTTCCCTGAAGGAAAGGAAGTAGTGAGCGAGCCTTATAGGCTGTGCCCTCTGAAGGTGGGTGTAAGCGGGGAGTATCACGTCAATGGAGCCCTCAGCAGTCCTGAGAAGGGAACGCCTGAGCTCCCTGAGTAAATTGACTATCTCCTCAATCTCCCCTTTCAGGTAAAGTCTTTCGTCCGTTGTGACCTGATCGTTTCTTGACCTTCCCGTGTGAAGCTTCCCTCCAAGCTCTCCCACCCTGCGGGTCAGTTCAGCCTCTATGTTCATGTGAACATCTTCCAGCTCCCTCTTCCATTTAAACTTTCCTTCCTCTATATCTCTCTTTATATCCTCAAGAGCTTCCATCAACTTCTTTGCTTCTTCCTCGGTGAGAATTCCCGCCTTCTCAAGGGTTTTGATGTGGGCTATATCTTGCCTTATATCCTCGTAGGCGAGCTCCCTGTCAAAGCTGACCGACTCTGTGAACTCTTCAACGAACTCGTCCGTCTTTTCTGAGAACCTACCACCCCAAGGCTTCTCCATGAAAGACATTTTAAGGTAAAATTCACCACACTTTTAAAGGAAAGGAACTCAAAATAAAAACTGAAGAAAACTATTTAGGGGAGGTCAGAGATGATAGCACGTAGGCTGCTCACCATTTTTTGCTGTGCAAGCCTTACCTTATCTGCAGGAGGTTTTATAACCTCCTGTGGAGGTGGTAGTGGTAGCATTCCTGAGAGTTCCCAGGGTATTAGGGGAGTACTGCTCGCTCCCGATGGTCAAACTCCCGTAGCAGGTGCGACTGTATATGTGCCTGGAGGAAGCACAGCAGGTGTTTCAATCATGCAAACAGGGAACTGTGAACCCCCACCAGAAGACTACATAGCATGGACATGTACAGCTCCTGATGGTTCCTTTGTCCTAGACATAACGCCTACAAACACCGTAACGCTCAAATTCAAGA
>JALSTO010000220.1 GCA_026983685.1 Aquificaceae bacterium
CGCAAAGCTTCTGAGGTTTGTGAACTCAGCCTACTTTGCCAAGCGGAAGGAGATAAAGGACATAGTCCAGGCGTGTACCTACTTAGGTATGGAAAACCTGAAGAAGTTTACCCTCCTGATAGCTACAAACGACTATGTGTCCGCTGAGAACCCTTACCTGTGGAAGAAGTCTCTCATAAGGGCTATCCTTGCTGAAGAGATAATGAGAAGGATCGATCCCCAGCTCGCCAACGAAGCCTACCTGGCTGGGCTATTCTCCTTAATTGACAAGATCCTCGGCGTTGACAAGATAGAGTTCCTCAGAGAGGTGAACATTGACCAGGAGATAATAGACGCTTATACGGGAGCTAACAGAAACTTGAGCCTTGCCCTTCAGGACGCCACGATCCTTGAGGAGGCTCTGGAGCTCGGAGGGGATAGACTTGAGGCTATAGTTGAGAAGCTGGCACCCCAGCTGAGAATGGAACCCTATGAACTCAAGGACCTTCTCTTTAGAGCACGCTCTCAGGCTGAGGAGGTTCTCCGAATCTAACCCTGCCCGCTCTCCTTTTCATAGGGCCACGAGATTATTCCACCTGCAAGGTTGTAAGCTTCGTAGCCCATGTGCCTGAGGAAGTAGGTTGCGAAGGCGCTTCTCTCTCCACTCCTGCAGTAAACTATGTACTTTTTATCCTTGGGAAGTTCGGAATACTTGTACCTTAGGTCATCAAGGGGAACGAACATGGAGTTAGGAATCCTGAGCTGAAAGTGCTCGGGGGGTGTTCTTACATCTAAGAGAACTACTTTATCCCCTTCTTTCTCAAGTATCTCCTTAGCTTCCTCGGGTGTCACTTCTGGCACATTGAACATCCTCTTCCTCCATGCTTCTTTTCAGGGAAACTATCCTGTTCTGGGAATCAACGTAAACCAGCCTTGGGCTGTAGTACTCAAGCTCATTCTCATTGTATTCCGCGTAAGAGGCAATTATGATAAGGTCTCCTTTAGCTCCGAGCCTCGCAGCCGCACCGTTGAGCCTGACGGTGCCCGAGTACCTCGGGGCAGGTATGACGTAGGTTGTGAACCTGTCACCCGTGTTTATGTTATATACATCAATCTTTTCAAAGGGAAGCAGATCTGCAGCTTCCATCAGCTCAAGGTCAAGGGATAGACTGCCTTCGTAGTGGAGCTCCGCACCAGTAACCGTAAGCCTGTGAATCTTTGACTTCAGCATCTGCCTCTTCAACCTCTCACCTCCTGCAAAGAGAACAGAATAATAATATATGAAAAACCTTATGAATTTTCTACTCCCATAACCTTTTGGAGTGGAGGCTCCGCAGTCCGACCGGCACTTTCACCTCCTCGCCGAAGAGCCCCCTCATCTGAAGGGCGTTCAATGCCCCCTTACCCCTGTAGTGGTTGTTGAAGAAAATGTAAGTCTCCTTCCCCTCACACATTCTCTCTACTTTGCCCTTTATTCTCACAAGCTCTTCCTCGCTGTAGAGGTAATCGTACCTCTCGTAAGACTCCTCCCCACCAAACCATTTATCCCTGTTCCTTCCGTGGAGCCTGACGTAGTTTATACTTCCGATAGACTTCCATGGACCCACCATGATCCCCTTCACCTTTGGTGCGTCAACGTTCACAAGGGAAAAGCCCATCCTTTCTATTTCTACAAAGACATCGCCCCTTGCAAAGCTCCTGCTCCTTAGCTCCAGAACCCTCTCATAGCCCGAGAAGTCCTCTGAGAGCCTCCTTATGTAATCCATACTCTCGGTAGAGTAGCCAAAGCTCTGAGGGAACTGAAAGAGGAAAGCTATGAATCTATCGCTCTCTAAAAGGGGCTCAAGTCCTTTAAGGAAGGTCTTAACATCGTCTTTCGTGTAGTTTCTCTCGTGGGTAAATATCCTGTTGACCTTCACCGAAAACCTGAGCCTTCTCGCCTTCTCAAGGAAGCCTTTTATGGTATGGATGTGAGGCGTTGAGTAGAAGGTGTAGTTTATCTCAAGGACGCTGAAGAACCTCTCGTAATATCTTATCCACTCGCTTTGGGGCAGGTCGGAGGGGTAAAAGGTACCCCTCCAGTCTCTGTAGGAGAATCCGCTACAACCTATATGT
>JALSTO010000221.1 GCA_026983685.1 Aquificaceae bacterium
CTTCATCATCTATGAACTGCCTTCCGTAGGGAATCATAGCTCTATGTCAAGATTTTCTATCATAGTTCTTATTTCTTCCGGGCTGAGGATCCAGTCGTTCTTGTCGCTTCTGTAAACAAAGCCCTCAGGTAAGAGCTTTCCTTCTTCCCACCTGCCCTTACTTTTTGTTTCAAAGCTGAACTCCGGGAGTATGACAAAGTACCTCTTCCCATCCACTTCTATGCGGATGGTATGCCTCGCTTCATCTTCGGAGATAAGGGTCTCGTGGAGTTTTTCACCGGGTCTTATACCTATAAACCTCAGCTTGCACTCCGGACACATTGCCTTTGCAAGGTCCATTATCCTCATGCTCGGTATATAAGGAACAAACACCTCACCGCCGGTGGAGTTTTCAAGTGCAAACAGGACTAAGTTTATGGCATCCTCAAAGGTTATCCAAAAGCGGGTCATCCTCTCATCGGTAATAGGAAGTTCTCTTTTGCCTTCTTTCAAAAGCCTTTTAAAAAATGGAATCACACTGCCCCTGCTTCCCACAACGTTCCCGTACCTGACCACGGAAAAGGACGTTTCTCTTGCACCCGCATAGGCATTTGCAGACACAAAGAGCTTTTCCATTGCAAGTTTCGTTGCTCCGTAGAGATTTACGGGATTTACAGCCTTATCCGTTGAAAGGGCTACTACCTTTTTAACTCCGCAATCCAAAGAAGCCTCTATTATGTTCTGGGCACCTATTATGTTAGTCTTGACAGCCTCTATTGGGTTGTACTCAAGGATAGGAACCTGTTTCAATGCTGCTGCATGAATAACGTAGTCCACACCATAGAAAGCCCTATAGAGTCTGTCTTTGTCTCTTATGTCTCCCAAAAAGAAGCGGAGCTGAGGGAATCTCTCGTGTGGAAAGTCTTTCTGCATCTGAAATTGCTTAAACTCGTCCCTGCTAAAGACTATTACCTTTTTGGGTTTGTATTTTTCTAAAAGGTGGCGTATGAACCTCTTACCAAAGGAGCCTGTGCCTCCCGTTATAAGGATAGTTTTCCCCTCAAGCATTCCTAAAGTTAATTCGTCCTCCGCCGATTATATTTTACAGCCATGATTACTTCTACAGAAGAGAGAGTACAGAACAGGTATCTGGAAAACTACATGGTTCTGCGTGAGCAAGCTCCAAACTTGCTGAAGAAGTTCCATGGTAAGGGCGATTCTGACTGGCGAGTAGTTGTAGGAAAGGACGGGTCCCTGAACGCTATCTTCAAAGGGGAATATCTTTATCCTTACAACCCGAAAAAGCTGGCAAAGGATCAGGTTGAGGAGCTTATGAAGGATCCCAAGAGGGTTCTTGTCCCGGCTCCTCTGTTCTTTTCCAAGGGTACCAAATCCAAGCTCATCCACTTCAAGTATATGTCCGAAATGCTTGAGCTTGCGGGCGGGGAAGAAAGGGATATAGGATTTGTCTATGACCGCAAGAACATACCCGTTATGGTGGTTTTCGGCATGGGCTTCGGCTATCATGTGATTGAGCTTATAAGGAGGTTCAACATCCAGCACATGATAGTTATAGAGCCTACTCCCGAGCTTTTCAACCTCAGCCTCTACTCCATAGACTGGAAAGAGGTTCTTTCTTACTTCAAAAGGGAGGGAAGGAGCTTCAACGTAATAATCGGCGATGAGGTGGAGAAACTCAAAGGGGAGATAAACAGAAGATTTGCATTCATAAACCCGGCACTGACATTTTACATATTCTTCTTTGAACACTTCTCCTCTCCTGTCTTTGATAAGGTCAAGGACTGGATAACCACGGAGGTGGTAGAGAGCCCTCTCCTGTGGGGATTTTTTGACGATGAGCTTTGGTCCCTTGAGCATACCGTAGGGAATATAAGGAATAAAGTCCCCCTCTTTTACGGCAGTGCAAAAGCGGAATCCGATATACCCGTATTCATCATCGGTTCTGGTCCTTCTCTGGATGGGTCTCTGGATATTATAAAGAAGTTATCCGACAGCGCTATCTTGGTTTCCTGCGGAACAGCCTTGGGGGCTTTGCATAAGGCAGGTATAAAGCCGGATATCCATGTGGAGATAGAGAGATCAGAGAC
>JALSTO010000222.1 GCA_026983685.1 Aquificaceae bacterium
GAAGTTCAGACCCTACAACGACCCTGACCTGCCGAGGTTCTGGGGCGGGCTCGTGGGATACTTTGCCTACGATATAATCAGCTTCTACGAGCCCGTTGAGGACAACAACCCAGACCCTATAGGGACCTACGATGTTTACGCTGTCCTTACAGATCTCGTTGTAATCCACGATAACCTTACGGGAAAGATAAAGATAGTCTGCCCCCTCCTCACCGAAAGAGGGGTTGAGGAAGAGTACGATAGGGCTGTCCGCAGGATTGAGAAGACCGTGAGTAAGCTCAAGGAGAAAAGAGCTCCCCACCTTTCCTTCCGTGAAAGGGAACCTGACCTCTCCCTGTGGGAGTCCAACTTTACCAGGGAAGAGTTTGAGAAAGTGGTGGAGAAGGCTAAAGAGTATATAGCTCAGGGGGACGTGATACAGGTGGTTCTATCCCAGAGGCTCAGGAGACACTACCTCGGAGATTCTGAGAACATTTACAGGGTCCTCAGGTATCTTAATCCCTCTCCTTACATGTACTACCTTGACTTCAGGGACCTGAAGGTGATCGGCTCTTCTCCCGAGGTTCTCGTAAGGGTTGAGGGGAGAAGGATAGAGACAAGACCCATAGCGGGAACGAGACCGAGGGGAAGAACACCTGAGGAAGACAGGAAGCTTGAAGAGGAGCTTCTAAGGGACGAAAAGGAGAGGGCTGAACACCTTATGCTCGTTGACCTTGCGAGGAACGACCTCGGAAGGGTTTCTGAGATCGGGAGTGTCAGAGTGGAAGACTTCATGAGGGTTGAAAGGTACTCCCATGTTATGCATATAGTCAGCGACGTCACCGGGGTTTTGAAGGAGGGGCTTTCAGCCCTTGATGTTCTAAAGGCTACCTTCCCGGCGGGAACGGTCTCGGGAGCACCTAAGGTAAGAGCCATGCAGATAATAGCGGAGCTTGAGAAGGAGAGAAGGGGCATCTACGCCGGGAGCGTTGGATACGTTTCTTTTCAGGGGAACATGGACATGGCAATAGCCATAAGGACAGCGATCCTGAGGGACAGGGAGGTCTTCGTTCAGGCTGGGGCGGGTATAGTTGCGGACTCAATTCCCGAAAAGGAGTGGGAGGAGACCCTGAACAAGGCTAAGGCTCTCATGAAGGCTGTTGACAGCGCCAGCTCAATCAACGTAGAGGGATAGGTTCGGTATCCCGTATATCCTCTGAACCTCCCTCTTTATAAGCTCCCCGTATATGTCCCTCCTGTTTTCAAACTCCCTGTACTTCTCCTTTATCCTCTTCCTCTCCTCTCTGTCCATGCTCCTCCAGAGTCTCCTGACTATCTCCCTCTCAATCTCCTTAAGTATCTCCTGAGCGGATTCTTCGTTCTCGGGCACCGGCACATCCTTTTCAAGGTAATCCCTTACAAGGGATATCTTCTTCTCAAACCTCCTCCTCCAGTCAATGGATACCTTCTGAGCCTCCAATCTGAGGTAGTTTTCGTACTCCTCCATTACTGTCTTGAAGCACAGAAAAAGAGGATACTTGCTTCTCCTTCTGGGATTGAGAGATGTGTAGCACCTGGCGATCCCTTCCCTGACAACCTCCTCGGGAACTCCCATCTCCTCAAGGTAGTCCAGAAACATGCGCTCTCTCGGAGATAGGAAGAACACACCTCCCTTCATTTCAAGAATGAAGCTCTCAAGCCTCTTTGAGTAGCTCATCTTATGCAGGCTACAGCTACGGAGTACTCTCTCTCGTGGGACAGGGAAACTACCAAGTGCCTATTTCCGAGAAGCTCCACAGCCTCCTTCCTGTGCAGGACGACCTGTGCGGGCTTTCCCCTGTTCCCGAGTACCTCTATCTCCCTGAACTTCAGAAGGATACCGTATTCTGCATAGAAAGCCTTCAGGACAGCCTCCTTGCAAGCCCACCGGGCTGAAAGACAAGGGATGCTCTCTTCCTGTGAAAGGCAGTATTCCAGCTCCCTTTCTGTATATATCCTCTTCAAAAACCTATCCCCGAACCTCTCTATAGCCTTACCTATCCTCTCGTTCCTGACTATGTCCACACCCACCATAGGTTTGCAAATTTTACCACTCAGGTGCCTGAGA
>JALSTO010000223.1 GCA_026983685.1 Aquificaceae bacterium
CTACAAAACCGAAACCACACCCGCTCCGATCAAGCTCTCATCAAACGAACTGCCCTACGACCTGCCCCCAGACCTCAAAGGGCGGGTCTCGGAGGCTCTCAAGGGGATACCCTTCAACAGGTATCCTGATCCAAACTCCGAAAGGCTGAAGTCCGCTGTCGCTGAGTTCTTCTGTGTACCTGAGGAAAGCATAGTTCTCGGGAACGGCTCCGATGAGCTTATATACTACTTATCTATAGTGATAGGGGAGTTTGAACAGGGAGTTTACATTCCCATACCTACCTTTCCTATGTATGAGATAGCGTCCGATGTCTTCGGAAGACCCAAGACCTGTGTCCCGCTGGACAGCTCCTTTGACATTGATCTTGAAGAGAGTATAAGAAGGGTTGAGGAGGAAAAGACGGTCCTCGCCTACTTCTCCTATCCGAACAACCCCACGGGAAACCTGTTCAGCAGGGAAAAAATGGAAGCCCTTAGAGAGAAAGGGCTCTTTACGGTGGTTGATGAGGCTTACTACAGCTACTCGGGTGATAGCTTTGTATCCGATGCTCTCAGCAGGGAAGATACGGTGATCTTGCGCACCCTCTCCAAGATCGGGCTCGCCTCCCTCAGGGTGGGCATACTCATAGGGAGGGAGGAGGTTGTCAGGGAGATAGATAAGGTAAGGCTTCCCTTCAACATCACCTATCCCTCTCAGGTCATAGCTGAGGTCGTTCTTAGAGAAGGAAGGGATTTCCTTCAGTGGGCTGTAGCAGAGGTTGTGAAGGAGAGGGAGAGGCTTTACAGGGAGATGGACTCCATGGAGGGTGTTGAGGTCTTTCCCAGCAGGGCAAACTTCCTCCTATTCAGAACCTCTCTTCCTGCAAAGGAGCTTCACTCAAGACTCGTTGATAGAGGGGTTCTCGTCAGGGATATGTCCCACCTTCCGGGACTTGAGGGCTGTCTGAGGGTCAGTGTGGGGAAGCGGGAAGAGAACGATGCCTTCCTTGAGGCTCTCTACTCCGTTGTTAGCTCTTTGCAATAAGGTCGGAGAAGTCCACGTAGTAGTCCTCCCTCTTTCTGTTCTCTCCATTGAGGTTCTTAATATCAAAGGGTCTGCACTCTTCCGCGAGGTCAGCCTCTTCCCAGCACAGGGGCTGGTACTTCTCAAGTACTTTCATATACTCGTTCAGTTTGAATACGTTAGTCTTCTTTTCCATTCTCCTTACCTCCTGTGGGCTAATTTTAAAGATATATCAATAACTTATTTTGTCACGCTAAAATATCGTTTGAAATTTTTTAAAACGATTTTTGGAATTTAATAGAGGACCTCAACCGTTGAAAAGTCTCCATGTTTGCTGACAACTATCCTCTGATGGAACCTCTCTGCAAGGTCCGGAATGTGGGATATTATCCCCACCATCCTGTTTATCCTCTGCTTTATAACCTCAAGTATATCGCTTACCCTCTCTCTCGTCTCCTCATCAAGGGAGCCGAAGCCCTCGTCTATGAAGAGGCTTTCAAGATGGGCCCTCGCAGAAAGGACATCGCTCACTCCAAGGGCTAAGGAGAGGCTCGCCAAGAAGGTCTCTCCACCGCTCAGGCTCTTCACATCCCTCTCGCTTCCCTGTACCCTGTCAACAACTATCAGATCCCCTGAGGCATCCATATCAAGCTCGTAGTTCCCCGTGAAGTTGTATAGATACTCTGAAGCCCTTTCCACTATCCGCTTTAGCATAAGGCTCGCTGCAAAGTCCTGAAGCCTGTCGCTTTTCAAGTCCTCGCTTAGTCTCCTATATAGGGAGAGCTCCCTCTCTATTTCTTTCAGCTTTCTCTCAATCTCCTCCTTCCTTGTCAGGAGCTTTCTCCTCTGCTGGAGCTCGCTACTTAACTCACCTATCCTCCGCATAAGCTCCTCGTACCTCTCTCTGATCAGCGATAGCTCCCTCTCAACCTCCTCCGACGGAGGGGTATCCCCGTAGCTCTCAAGCCTCTTTCTGAGGGCATCAAGCTTCTCCTCTGTCAGAGCGAGCTCCCTCTCGTATCCCTCTATCTCCTTCTCAAGCTCCCTCAGCTCCTCCTCACTCAGGGCAAGCTCCCGAAC
>JALSTO010000224.1 GCA_026983685.1 Aquificaceae bacterium
GAGCTTCGCTCCCGGAAGTACCTTGCCGGGTATAAAGGCTTTCTGTATAACCTCCTCGGTATCGGTATAATAGGGCGTTCCAAGTAACCAGCCGACACCGACGTTTGGAGTTCCATATCCAAAGCCAAGGGCGAATCCAACCGAGGAGTCCCCCCTCGCTATCTCCGATGCCTCCTTAGGTTCAAGGAGGTTGTATTGGTTTCCCCTGTCATCAAGAAGGGATATCATGTCTTTCTCAATGACCACGGGTTCACTGCTGTTGTTTTTCACCTCAACGTAGATCGGCAGGAGCCTGTCCTCAATTGACAGGTAGCCATCCCACGCGTTTGCCCTGACAACTATCCTTAGACCCGAGTCCGTGTACACCGCCGTGTAGCTCTTTTCGTCCACCTCCACCCCGTTGGGTAAGGGCACGAGCTTCTTCTGAGCACAGGAAAGAAGGAGGAGGAAAGCAAAGAGGAGATATACCATCGGTAGATAATATATGCCCTTCAGAACATATAGCTAAGGTTAAGGTAGAAGCTTCTTCCCGGCTCGGGAACCTTCACCCCTGAAGAGAAGGGGTCTCTCAGATAGGAAAGATGTTCGTAGTAGAACTTGTCAAGCAGGTTCTCTACACCTGCAGTGAGCCTGAAGCTCTTATACTCTCCTCCCGCCTTCAGGTTTACCACAGCCCATCCCGAGGTCTTTGTCTCTCCAAGATCGCTGTCAACCCTGTCCTGAGTAGAAGAGGCGATGCCTTCAATCTCTCCGAAGTAGATTCCGTTGTCGTACCTCAGGGCGGTTCTCACCCTCAGAGGAGGCACCTCAGCCACATCTTCGTCGTATATGTTCTTTGCTGGATCGGTCTCTTTCCTGCCCACAACGTATGAGACTCCTCCGTCAAGGAAGAGGGTCTGGGTTAGGGAGTAGGTAGCCCTGAGCTCTCCTCCATAAAAGTGTGCATCAACGTTCGTGTAAGAGCGTGCCTTTGTTCCGAGCCCTGTGTTGTTGACGTTTGTCTGGTTGTAGAGAGTTATGTAGTCCTTAACGTAGCTGAAAAAGAGGGTTGCCTCTGCGTTAAGGCTCAGAGCTTTCCACCTTATCCCCGCATCCAGCTCTGTGTTCTTTGAGGGCTTGAGTTTGGGGTTTCCGACCCAGTCCCCGTAGAGGGCTTCCATCATACCGGACCTGTTCAGGGCAAAGTACCTCTCCTGAGCGTCGGGAACCCTAACGCTGTAGCCAAGACCTGCAAAAAGCTCAATTTTCTTACCGAGGTCATAAAAGAGCTGGAGGTTTCCCGATGGATAGGTGTCTCTCTTTGATGTGTCTCTTGTGTTGTGGTATGTGTAGTAAAGGTCGGTGTTTGCTTTGCTTTTATCAGCTTTTGTCTCTGTGGTGTCAAGTCTGAGACCTGCCACGAGTCTGAGTTTTTTTGAAAGGGATCTCCTCAGCTCTCCAAAAACTCCTACATTCACAAAGTCAACGTCGGGTATGGTGTCCTGAAACATGGTTCCCATCTGGGTTCTTGCCTTCCAGTTCCAGCGAAATGCCTCAAGCCCGAGGGTCAGGTTTTTAAACTCATACTCCGCCTTACCACCGTAGGTGGTCGTTCTGGCTACAGTCTCCATGAACATCGTTGATGTCCTCTTTGAGTTGTTCATTCGGTGGTATATGTGGGAGTAGTAAGTTGTGAGCTTCAGCTTTCCGAGTCCCAGCCTGAGGCTCAGTCTGTCCGCATCGTCCTTCGGTGAGTCCATCTGAAGGTAAGGGTAGAGAACGTCCCTTGCCCTCTGGGCGGTGTAGGAAAGCTCCAGCTCCTTTCCCTCCGAGGGTTTTATACCCAGCTTCACCCAGCCCGTGTTTATCCTGAAGGCGGTAGAGTCTATCTCTGAGGGCTTGTAGTTGGCGTACTCGGTGAACCTCTTTCCCTCCCCTGTTTTGTAGGGCTTTGAGTATCTGTAGGAGTAGCCGAGGAGTCCGTAAAAGCTGTTGGAACCGTAGGAGAGCCTCAGGGATGGGTTCAGGTAGGAGAAGGAGCCAGAGGCTAAGTTGAGCTTTCCGTGAAAGCCTTTCTTCGGTTTGTGGGTCTTTATGTTTACG
>JALSTO010000225.1 GCA_026983685.1 Aquificaceae bacterium
TTACCGAAGCCCTTTATCTCCCTTCCCTCCATCCTTTTGGATTTCCATCGGGCGAAGAGCTGAAGACCGAGCATGCCTACCATTACGCCCGTCACCGCTATAAGGAATATCTTCAGGAGCTCCATCAGTCTGAATATTTTAAACCAACCGCTGAGAAGAGCTGTCTGAGTTCTCTGGGCGACAGATCACGCCACTTTCCAGGGGGAAGCTTTCCAATCTTCAGGGGTCCTATGGCGATCCTCTTCAGCTTGATGACCGGGTGCCCAAAGCTGGCGAGGAACCTCTTGACTATGTGCTTTCTGCCCTCGTGGAGGGTTATCTCCAAGAGGGTGTTCTTCCCCTCGTAACGGACGACCCTTACGCTATCAGGCTTTGCCGGTCCATCCTCAAGCTCCGTGCCTTTCCTCATCTTCCTCAGGGACTCTTCGGTGACCCTTCCCTTAACGAGGGCTAAGTAAACCTTCGGTAGCTTATATCTGGGGTGCAGTATGCGGTTTGCAAGCTCTCCATCGTTGGTAAGGAGCAGGAGACCTTCTGTGTTGTAGTCAAGCCTCCCAACCGGGAATACCCTCTCGGGTATGTCTTTTATGAGCTCTTCTATCGTCTTCTTACCGCTCTGAGACCTTCCGAGCTGGGTCAGATAACAGCAGGGCTTGTTCAGGATTATATACCTCTTACGAGGTGGTTTGACCTCCTTGCCGTCAACTTCAACGATGTCAAGCTCCGGGTCTATCTTTACACCGAGGTCTCTGACAACCTCCCCGTTTACCCTTACCCTCCCTTCTTCTATAAGCCTGTCCGCCTTCCTTCTGGAGGTAACACCGCACATTGAAAGGTAGCGGTTCAGACGGATGAGCATTAAGGCTCTACTCGCTCTCCAAGTCCTTTATTAGCTCTTTCTTCACCTCGGGAGGTATTTCCGCCATAGCTTTATAGTTTTCGTGGTTTATTTCAATCCTTACAGGCTCTTTTTTGAAGGCTTCTATCTGCTCGGGGGTAAGGTCCCACTTTAGGAAGTGAACAACCGAAGCTTTGCCTTCTTCGTAGTCCATCTGGCTCTTCTCGTCCGCCTGAGCTTTGATCGTGTACTTGTTCCCTATGTGGAGGTAAACAGCATCGTGTATGCCCACGAGCTTGGGAAGGGTCTCCCTTCTCTCCTTTTCATCGGGTATCTCTATAAAGAGGGTTGCGGAGAGCTGATTTTTCTCAGGTATAAGCTCGTTGTAGGTGTCTATCTCAAACTGAATGTCTTCGTCCTTGACGAGCCTCTCTGTCCTTATCATCTCCTGAATCTGGAACCAGACGGTGTCGTAGTTCTCAAAGACGATACTGACTTTGTCTCCCAAAAACAGCCTGCGCCTTTTCTTTAGCTGGACTATCTCCTTGAGCTTTTCGGGTCTGACCTTCTCATACTCGTAGAGGTTGAGGATGTCTTCCTTCTTTACCTTTCGCATACTACTCTCCTCCGTAAGCCCTGTAGAGCACTTCAAGGGGGTGGAGGGGTTTCTTTCCTGTTCCGAGCTCTATCATGTTGCTCGCCAGCGGGCAGTCGGAGACATAGAGGTCCGCGGGCTGAGCCTTGAGGTCGTCAAAGAGCCTTGAGCCTACCTTGTAGGCGTAATCAAAGGTTTCCTTCTTCACACCGAAGGTCCCGTCGTGCCCCGAGCACCTGTCAACTATCCTTACCTTCGTGTCGGGTATGAGTCTGAGAAGCGCCACACCCTTGTAACCGACGTTCAGGGACTTGAGGTGACAGGGTATATGGTAGGCTATCGTTCCCATGGATACCTTGAAGTCTTTGTTGAACTTGCCTTCTTCATTGAGTTTCCAGAGGTACTCGTGGACATCGTAAACTTTCTCTGCTACCTCTTTAGCGTCGGGGTCGTCGGGAAGGAGCAGTGGATACTCATACTTTATCTGGAGGGCGCAGGTGGGTATGGGGACAACTATATCAAAGCCCGCATTAACATAGGGCTTTAACCTTTCCACGTTCCTTTTTGCTTTTTCCCTTGCTGAGTCTATATCCCCTATATCAAAGTAGGGTATTCCACAGCATTCGTGCTCT
>JALSTO010000226.1 GCA_026983685.1 Aquificaceae bacterium
GCAGCGGTCTCCCTGAGAACTAAGAAGTTTATGTTCTCCCTTTCCTTGGAGCTGTCAACCACGAAGACAAGTCCATCAACACCCTTCATTATGACCTTTCTGAGAGGATGGAGCCTGAACTGACCTGGCGTAGTCAGGACCTTTATGTCTATCTCCTGCCCTTCAAGGTTTATAGAGCTGAGGAACATCTCAACGAAGAGGGTTCTGTTCTCATCGGTCTCCATTGATATGTAATCGCCCTTTGTTATTCCCCTTTCCTTCAGCCTCTCGTAGAGGACCTTTACGTTGGTGCTCTTTCCCGCCAGGGATGCTCCGAAGTAAACGACCTTTAGTTTCATGTTGCCCCCAGGATCTTATTGAGTTTGTCCTCTATAGCTTCGGGAGATAGCTTCAGCAGTTTTGAAGGCTTCGGCTTTACTGAGGCGAATATCCTGTTTAACTCATCCGCAAGTTCTTTTAAAAACAGCCTTACAGTTCCCAAAGCGACACTCTTGGGACACAGGACTCCAACAAGGAACCTCTCCCCGACAGCTTTAACAACAACGTTCTGTTTCTTGCTCTCGTACTGGATGGCGTCAAGCAGGTCCTCGTGAGAGACCATCTTAGCCATCTCAAAGGCGGCTCCGAATATACCGCTTATTATGCTTGCGAGAAACTCAGCCTGAGTTTCGTCAAGGTTTTTTCCGTAAAAGGAGATTATCCTCCCCGCATCGTCTGAAAGCAGAACCAGATCCGCATCAGTTCTCGCAACAAAGTTCTTAAGGGCGTTTACAAGCTTTCTTTCCACCTCTTCATCTATCTCATACTGGACTACGTCAAGTTCCATACCGCCCTCCTGATGATAATGATAAACCAAAGACTTCCATTATCAACCCTCACTTCAGGAGGTCCATAACCTTCTTTATACTCAACCTCATCCTCTCAAAGGCTTCAGCGAGCCTACCTATCTCGTCCCTTGACTCCACGGGCACCTTCTGGTCAACGTCACCCATGCTTATCCTCTCTGTGTGCTCTATAAGGGTGTTTATCGGGTCCTCAACGTACTTCTTGAATATCAGGTAGCTTATGAAGAAGCTGAAGATTATACCTACGAAGACGAACATAAGTATGTAAACACCCAGCTGTTTGTAGGAATCTACTATGGGGGTTAGGTCGTAGCCCAGTATCAGGAGACCTATGTTCTTCCTTGAAAAGTCAAATATCGGCTTGGCGATCACAGCGTAGTTCTGAACTATAAGGACCGTTTCGGGCCGGTCTTTTACCTTCAGCATTATATCCCTGAGGACAGGGTTGGTCTCGTAGTAGAGAAGGTAGTTACCTACCTTCTCCGCCCTTACAGCCCACTCGGAGTGTGCTGCCGCCTTCTTCCTTATAAGGACGATGCTGTCCATACCTATAAGCTCTTTCAGGTCGTCAAGGATAGGGTTAAAGGGCGTTATAAGCTCAACCGCACCGAGGTACTCATCCCCCTCCATGACTGGATAAGCTCCCGTAACTATAGCCCTCTTGAGACCCACCTCTATACCCTTCTGAGGTGCCCTCCTCTGAGCGACCGTAACTATTATCTTCCTGAACTTGGAGACGTCTATTCCAAACCTCTCAGGATTCCACGTCCTGAAGAAGGAAACCGCAACGGGGGCGAGGAAGTGGAGCCTGAGGTCGTATATACCCGTGAGGGTCTCAAGGTCAGCTCTCACTTTCACATACTTGTACAGGAGCTTTCTGTCCTTTTTCTTAAAAGCCTTCTTTACATCGGGGTCCCTGCTCACAAGGTAGGCGACCGATAGTCCTGCATTCTCCCTGCTTTTAACCCTCTCAAGGAATATTTTGTAACCCATATTCAGCTCGTCTTCCGCCTGCTTCTTCAACTGCTGCTGAAGAAGGTAGTAGCTGACAGCGCTAACTGAAACTATCAGGAGTATGAGAACTATTACGTTCGGTATAACGAACTTTTCTATCAGCGATGCGTTTCTAAAGTACCTGCCTACCATCCGAAACCTCCTGCTAAATTATATCGGGCAATATGTTTCTAACCTTATCCAAAAAATCCCTTGCGGCAGACTC
>JALSTO010000227.1 GCA_026983685.1 Aquificaceae bacterium
CAGTATATCTGTGAGACAAGTGAGCTCTGACTGAGCTTCCACACTAAGGCGTGTTCTCTTCCTCCATTTCCAACTACGAGAACCTTCACGGAGAGTATTATCTTACAGATATAGCCACATTGCAATCGTTAAGGCGAGCGCTTGACTCAGAAACGGAGAGGTATATAATTTCTGAGAAGCGGGGCACAGGTAGCCGCCGGCTCCTTGGAAAGTGAATAGGAAGTTGGGTTTAGGTTGAAAGCATCAAGATACGTTGATTTCTTTATGCTAAGATGTTCCGTTTTCTAAAGGCATTGGAGTTTAAGAATTTTGAAGGCACCCCGAAATGGCAATTTTAAAGCTACTAAGAAATTTCCGAAATTAACTTCATCTGAGCCAACCACTGTAATCAGTAAGTTGTTGATATATACGTAATTTTCATGACAGGAGGCTTTTCGGTTATCCCTGAACAATAAGGGATTGCGACCCTTGTTTACAAAAAGAGTCCTTTCCTCATCCTTGTGGAAGGTTATCCCTGAACAATAAGGGATTGCGACGCTCTCTTCTCTCTGTTCTTTACTTTTATGGAGCTAGGAAAGGTAAAGATTATATAGCCCTTCTTACCATACTCTATCTTTTTGAGGATCCTTCCATCGGGAGATATCACCGCGGAGGGTCCTGTATTGTTCACCCAGAGAACGTATCTTCTCGTTTCAAGAGCCCTCACCCTTGCCTGTCTCAGGTGCTGGTAGGTTCCGTCCGAATCTCTAAACCACCCATCGTTGGTAAGTACAGCTATCAGCTCTCCGCACTCTGCAAAGTCCTTCACAAGGTGGTAATAAGAGACCTCAAAGCAAATGGGAGTGGCAAGCTTTATCCCGTCCACCTTCAGGCACCTGACACCGTCTCCCGGTGTGTAGTCCGTCCCTGCGATGGCACCGAATATGCTCTTGACGAAACCAAAGGGAAAGGGAACATACTCCCCGAAGGGCAGGAGCCTTACCTTGTCGTAAAAATCCACTACCTTCCCGTCCTTGAGGACGAACACCGAGTTGTAGGGCTTAAAACCCTCCCACTGCCTTATGTCTATCAGACCTGTGACTATGACAGCCTCCTTTGAGTATTTGAGCAGTTTATCCCCTCTTGAGTAGAGCTGGTTGGCGGTGAAGGGAAAAGCGGACTCAGGCAGGATCACGAGGTCCGGTTTTTGTTCAAGGGCTTTATCAAGTAGCTCCCAGTAGTGGGGCAGGTATTCGTAAAACTTCTTCGTGTCCAGCTTTATGCTCTCATCAACGTTGGGTTGCACCAGCGCAACCTTAAGGCCTTCAGGCACAACTGCTTCAGTCTTTAAGAAGGGCAGGGGAACGAGGAAGAGGGCAAGGATAAGAATAAAATACCTGAGATTCCTGCGAAGGAAGGGAATAAGAGTGGGTGTCCATAGAAGAAGGCTTCCCAGATAAACCCCTCCTGCGCTCAGGTAATACTTGAAGAAAGGTATATCAACGCTGAGCTCCCCGAGCAAGAGCCAGGGAAAGCCCCCGTAAGGAAAGTTTGCCCTCAGAACTTCAGTGAGGCTCCAGAAAAAGGGCAGAAGGAAGGGTTTAAAGCCAGAGGACCTCCAAAGGAGGTATGTTATGCCAAACTGCATCAAGGAGAGAAAGCTTGCAAGGAGGAGAATGAGAGCGTAGGCTAAGGGCGGAAGGACTTCACCGTAATCAATCATCGCTATCCTGATCCAGAGAAGAGAGAAGAAGAAGGATAGAAAACCTGAGAAGAGCCAAAGCCTCCAGTCCTTTGAACTCAGGAGCAGGAACAGAGCGGGGAATATAAAAAACCAGAGGTTCAGTTTGGAAAAAGAGAGATAGAAGAGTATGGCTATGAGGAGTGGAGTTATCACCTTCGCAGGTCTTTTATCAGGCATATCGCAAACAAGATACCACCTATCAGGGCGCTCATGTACTGGCTAACTATCCTCCAAAGGATTACGAAGGCTCCGAGCTCAAAGGGCTCCATAAAGCTTGCAAAAAGGGCAAGACCTCCGAGCTCACCTACACCGCTTCCACCGGGCGTAGGGCTT
>JALSTO010000228.1 GCA_026983685.1 Aquificaceae bacterium
CACCTCACAGGTCTTTACAACAGGCTTTTCCTTGAGGAAGCTCTTGAAAGGGAGGTAAGTAGGGCAAATAGGTACGGCTTTCCCCTCTCACTCATAATGCTTGACCTTGATAACTTCAAATCTGTGAACGACAGGTATGGGCACGATGTTGGAGACAGGGTTCTCGTCAGGTTTGCACAGGTTATAAAGAAGAACGTCAGAGGCACGGATATACCTGCAAGATACGGAGGAGAGGAGTTTGTTGTCCTCCTGCCCCACACCGGACCCGAGGAAGCACAGAGGGTCGCAGAGAGGATAAGGTCAGTCTTTGAGAGGACCACCTTCAGGTTCAATGGGGAAGTATTCAGGCTTACCGTCAGCGCTGGGATCTCTTCCTGCCATGCGGGTGAGTGCAACCCCAGAGAGCTACTCCTCACGGCGGACAAAGCCCTATACTCCGCAAAGAGGAACGGCAAAAACAGGGTAGAAGTGTTTTCCCACGCTACATAAATAACCCGAATTGCCATCCGCTTGACATTCAGGAAATCTCAGAAGAACATATAGGTATGGTTTTTGAAAGAGCAAAGGGACTGGTCAGGAAGGTAACCCTTGAGCTTGTTTATGAAGTGGTTGACGAAAGGACGAAGGAGATAATCTCCAAGATAGAAGAGCTTGAAAGAAAGAGGGAAGAGGACTTTAAGTACCTTAATCAGAAGATAGATAACCAGACCGGTCAGCTGAGGGGAGAAATAGGCCAGCTCAGGAATGAGATAAAGAGGCTTGATGAAAAGATAGACAATCAAACAGCCCAGCTCAGACAGGAGATGGGTCAGCTCAGACAGGAAGTAAAAGAGGAAATGACTCAGCTTAGACAGGAGGTAAAGGAGGAGATAGCCCAGCTCAGACAGGAAGTAAAGGAAGAAACAGGTCAACTCAGACAGGAGATAAACCAGCTCAGACAGGAGATAGCCCAGCTCAGACAGGAAGTAAAGGAAGAAACAAACCAGCTCAGGCAGGATATGACTCAGATAAACCACAGGATAGACACTGTCATTCAGATGCTCTCGGACCTTCTTAGAAAGTGATCCGTAGGCTGTTTTACTACCTTATAGGTCGGGTTAAATTAATAAGATTATGGACAAGATAATCATCAAGGGAGCGCGCCAGCATAACCTTAAGAACATTGATCTTGAGATACCGAAGAACAGGTTCGTGGTGATAACGGGACCTTCAGGCTCGGGTAAGTCCTCCCTCGCCTTTGACACCATATATGCGGAGGGACAGAGAAGGTATGTGGAGAGCCTCTCCTCCTACGCGAGGCAGTTCCTCGGAGTTATGGAGAAGCCCGAAGTGGACCTGATAGAGGGATTGTCTCCCGCCATAGCCATTGACCAGAAGACAACCTCAAAGAACCCACGCTCAACGGTCGGAACCGTTACGGAGATATACGACTACATGCGGGTTCTCTGGGCTAACATAGGAAAGCCCCACTGCCCCGTGTGTGGGAGACTCCTGGAAGGGCTTTCAGCCCACGAGATACTTGAACACGTTTATGAGAGGTACAGGGGAAGGAGGATTATGGTCCTTGCCCCCGTTGTCAGGGGTAAGAAGGGTGAGTTCAGAGACCTTTTCAGGGATATAGACAGGATGGGCTATACGAGGATAAAGGTTGACGGGGAGCTCAGGAGGATAATTGACGTTCCTCCCCTTGAGAAGAACAAGAAACACGATATAGACATAGTCATTGACAGGTTCACCCTTGAGGAGGAGGAGAGGGCAAGGCTCCTGACAGACATAGAGAAGTCCTTAGAGCTCGCAACCGGGCTCGTTAAGATAGAGGACGTTCAGAGCGGTAGGGAGGAGCTCTTTAGTGAGAAGCTCGTCTGTCCCGAGCATGGCTTCACTATACCCGAGCTCTCTCCCAGACTGTTCTCCTTCAACTCTCCCTACGGAGCCTGTCCGAGCTGTAAAGGGCTCGGTGTCAAGTGGGAGATAGATGTGGGAATGCTCATTGATGAGGATGAGCCGGCGGTAAACGCCTTCAGGATTGCTGACTCCGCTCTCTTCAACTACATCA
>JALSTO010000229.1 GCA_026983685.1 Aquificaceae bacterium
GCTCGCCAGGCGGAGCGGTCTTGATGTCCTGAGCTTTGACACAAAGGAGGAGAGGACACTCGTTTTTGACTTCATAACCAAGAAGATAAATGTAGATGGCTTTACACTTACCTTCTCCATATACACAATACCCGGACAGGACATATACAGGGACATAAGGAAGATGGTCATGAGGGGCGTTGACGCGGTTGTCTTCGTTGTTGATTCCTCAGAAAGGAGGCTATCAGAAAACAAGGAATTTATAAGAACCCTTGAGGAAGACCTTAGGATGTACGGCAAGAGTATAGAGGAGACACCCATAGTCGTCCAGTACAACAAGAGGGACCTGCCCGATGCGTTGCCCCTTGAGGTCCTTGAGAGGGAGGTTTCCATCCCGGGCAAGAAGAGCACCGAGGCTGTCGCTGTGAAAGGGGAAGGTGTTCAGGAGACCTTTGAGCTCCTTACGGACGAGCTCATGGAAAGGTTCAAGAGGATGGTGGGATAGAATAAGACTATGTTCTACGGCTACATCGGGGACGCCCGAGGTCTGAGCGACGTTATAACAGGACTTCTCCAGGGCAGGTCCGGAACCCTTGAGCTATTCGTCAACAGATACTTCCTCTCAATGAAAGTGAAAGAAGGACTCATAACCGAGTATAAGTGCGACCTCGGACCCTTCAACAAGAAGAAGGTAAACGACTACAACCTCCTTGTGTACTGCCTTGCGGAGATGCTCGCCAACCCTGAAGGTTTCTTCGCTTTCTATGAGGAGTCACAGATGAGAGCTACTCCCCTTGATAATCCCGTCGGTAGCGACGAACTCATGATACAGGCAACGATAGTGCGTAAAGAGCTTGACGAAGTTATGGACAAGATAATATCCCCCTACGCTATATTCAAAGCCACTGGGAGACACAGAGATACAACCTTCTTTGAGGGAAAGAACGTTATTGAGTCCATAGCTCTCTCCGAGGAGCCTATCGTATCCGTCGTCAGGAAAGTAAAGGACCTTCTTTCGGAAGGTAAGCTTGACATCTACGAGTTCAGAGAGGGCGAGTCTTCCGAGGAGCACGAGATAGACTACATGATGGAGAATGTTCCTCTCAAGAGGGTCAACATAGTTGCCATCTTAGAGAGTCTCAAGACTGGTAGCTTCTCGGGTATAGCCAAGATATCGTCTCCCACCTACACTATAAACCTCTTCTATGAAAATGGTGAGATGTTCGCGGTTTATCCGATAGACTACGACATCTTTGAGTTCTTCCTCTCTCCTGACAAGAACGCGGAGCTCAGCCTTGTGAACCTTGACCCGAGCATAGTGAGGTTCATAGCCCTCAGGTACCTTTCCAAGCCAGAGATAGATGCTGTCAGCAGTAACTTCATGGAGATAAGCAAGCTCTTCTTGGGACTGAGCAAACACAAAAAGAACGCCCTCCTTCTTATATCGGAGAAGAAGGGGGACCGCTTCGTCGTCTTCAAGGAGGGGAAGCTCCTCATATCCCTCATGGAGAGCTCAGGAAAGTTCAGGCACTTAGAATCTTTGAAGTTTGAGGAGCCTTACTTTGTGAGCCTTTACTTCTTCAAGAAGGTGACCAACATAGCCCAGATAGTTTATATCTTCATGATAAATGAGGTTCTGAGTGTCTTCATGAAGCACGCCCCCACTAAGATGAGCAACATGGTTCTGAGGGAAGCTATAAGATATCCCTTCCTCGTTTTCTCAGAGGGAAAGTTCTACCTTACCAAACCTCTGAACGAGGAGGAGGAAGCACAGCTCCTTAATCTACTGACCTTCATGCTTGATCTCGGCTCTCAGGAGCTCGGCGAGAAGAAACAGGAAGGAGAGCTTGAGTTCCAGCTTAGACCCTTCAAGGACATATTCAAGGTTCTTGATGTTGAGAAGTACCTTAAGGTAAGGTATGGAAGCGGTAGCTGATGCTCAGGGAAGGAGACTGGATACTGATCCGCTACGAAGACAGGAAGTACCTCAAGCCTCTTGACCCATCCCAGTCCCTCAGCGTCAAGAGGGACGTCCTCAAGTTCTCAGAGCTCGTGGGAAAGCCCCCCGGTATTAAA
>JALSTO010000230.1 GCA_026983685.1 Aquificaceae bacterium
TCTTTCATCGCGGAGCTTCTCTAAGAGCCTTTTTTTCACACTATCGTAGTGGGGGTAGGCTATTCCCTCCTTCTTGATAAATTCAACCATCTCAAGGGCTTCCTTCACCTTGCCCTCCCTCTCAAGTAGATAGACATAGACCTCAAAGGAGTTCAGCTGGGGGAGGTTCCCACCGTTTCTATCTTTAAGCTCTTCCTTGTACTCTTCGTAGAGGGCTACGTCCCTCTCGCAGTATCTTTTCATCTTTTCAAAGTCCTTAAGCCTCTGGGCTAAGAGGACGAGGTCGTTCAGTATAAGGTGTGCCTCATAGGGAGTGCCTTCCATCTTAAGAGCCTCGTTATATAGCCATTCCGCTATCTCGTAGTCTCCCTCAAGGAGGGCTGTCTGAGCTATCGTCGCCAAGAAGGTCCTTTTTGTGTACAGGGGATTTTCTATCTCCCCGCTGTCAAAGTGCTTTGCCTTGTATGGAAAGCTCAGATTCTTTATTACCTTTATAGAGTAATACTTCTTTATACCCTTCTGGTACTTGGGCTCTAAGCTCTCATACCAGTCCCAAAGGTCAAGGGCTTTCAAGAGACCTCCCTTTTCACGGAATATCTGGAAGACTTTGCCTATCATCGTAGCTCTTAAAGATAGGTTCTGGAAAGGGGGCTTCAAGAATCTTCCAGCTCGCCCCTCAGGTACTTATCGTAAGCGGAAAGGTCAAAGTATCCGTGTCCTGAAAGGTTGAAGAGAATGACCTTTTCTTCTCCTGTCTCCTTGCACCTCAGAGCCTCGTCTATGGCAGCCTTTATCGCATGAGAAGACTCGGGAGCGGGAACTATCCCCTCTGTTCTCGCAAAGGTCAGTGCTGCATCAAAGACCTCCGTCTGTTTGTAGGCTACAGCGTCTATGTAACCCAAGTCGTAGAGTTTACAGACGAGGGGTGCATCTCCGTGGTATCTGAGCCCTCCCGCGTGTATTGGAGGAGGCACGAATTCATGCCCGAGAGTGTACATCTTTATAAGAGGAGTAAGCCCTACCGTATCTCCAAAGTCGTACCTGTACTCGCCCTTTGTGAGAGTTGGGCATGCTTCAGGTTCAACCGCAAGAACCTTCAGGTTTTCCCTATCGCCGCGAAGCTTGTCCGCCAAAAATGGGAAGGAGAGCCCTGCGAAGTTGCTCCCTCCTCCGACTGCACCTATAACAACATCCGGATAGTAGCCCGCCGATTCCATCTGCCTCTTTGCCTCAAGTCCGATAACGGTCTGGTGGAGGAGAACGTGGTTGAGGACACTTCCGAGAGAGTACTTAGTATCTTCCCTCGTCGCTGCCTCCTCAATTGCTTCGCTTATAGCTATCCCGAGGCTTCCGGGGTGCTCTGGATCTTTCTCGTAAAACTTTTTCCCTGCATTGGTATAGGGACTTGGTGAAGGGATTACCTCTCCCTTCCAGGTTTCCATAAGTATCCTTCTGTAGGGCTTTTGATTGTAGCTCACCCTGACCATATAGACCCTGCACTCAATATCAAAGAACTGGGTTGCAAAGGAGAGGGCGCTTCCCCACTGTCCTGCCCCTGTTTCTGTGGTGAGCCTCTTTACACCGGAAATCTTGTTGTAGTAAGCCTGAGCGACTGCTGTGTTAGGCTTGTGGCTCCCCGGCGGAGAGACGCTCTCGTTCTTGTAGAAGATCTTTGCGGGAGTATCTAAGAACTCTTCCAGATTCCTTGCCCTGTGAAGGGGTGTGGGTCTCCAGAGGGAGAGTATATCAAGGACCTCTTCGGGTATATCTATCCACTCCTTGTCTGAGACCTCCTGCTCTACGAGGGGCTCAGGAAATATGGCGAGGAGCTTCTCAGGTGAAACAGGCTCCTTTGTCTGGGGGTCAAGGGGAGGCTCAAGGGGTTCCGGAAGCAAGGGAATGATGTTGAGCCAGCTCTTTGGTATCTCTCCTTCAGGAAGCAGGTACTTTCTCACCTTTCATACCTCCTTACAGGAAGAAATTTTAACTTGAAAAGGCTTGCGGGTGCTTTAATTTCATTTATCCATGAAGCTCTGGGACCTTTAC
>JALSTO010000231.1 GCA_026983685.1 Aquificaceae bacterium
GAAAGAGCCCGTATATAACTACCCCTGCAAAGAGTATGAGGGTGAATACAAAGAATCCGAAGGACTGAATCATCTCGCTTGGCTTCATATCTTAACCTCTTCCCTGTAGTAGTCAACAACCTTTCTCCTTATCTCCTCAAGGAGCTCTTTGGAGAGAACCTCAACGACATCATAGCTCCTGTCCCCCATCTGAAGGGAGGGCATCTGAACGTAGTAGCCTCCGTACTTGTTCCTGAGGAGCCTGACCATCCTTATGAGGATTAGGTCTCCCAGCTTTACATCCGCATACCCGACCAGACCTCCTCTCCTGCCCGGAAGTTCAAAGGGATAGAACTTAACGACCTCAATCTTCATAAGCAGTCTTTAAAATATATCACATGCTGTTCTTCAAAAAATCGGAGCTTGAGAAGAGAGCTGAGAAGGGCGACAAAAGTGCGATCCTTGAGCTCCTGAGAAAAGGAAAGAAGGAGAAGGCAAAGAAGCTCTTGGAAAGATACGAAGAAGATCCAGACCTGAAGAAGGTCCTCTTTGACCTTTACCTTCAGGAAGAGAACTACATGCAGGCTTACAGGCTCTTGGAGAGAGCGCCGGAGCTTGGAACGGCAAGGGATAGGGGGCTCGTCTATGAGAAGGTGGGAAACTACACGAAGGCTGTTGAGGAGTACATGAAGGTAGGGGACTTTGAAAGCCTCTACCGGGTGGGAAGCATACTCTACGCTACCGGAAAAGGAGAAGGGGCTCTTGAGGTCCTTGAAAGGACTCTGAAGATCGCTCCTCCCTCTAAGAAGGAGGAGGTTGAGGAGAAGATAAGGGAGGTTAAGAGGAAGCTCGGGCTCTTGGAGGAAAAGAAGGAAAGCCTCTTGGACAAGCTCAGGAGGGGTCTCCAGAAGACAAAGGAGAGCGTTGAGCTCGGACTCATCTTTAGGGGAAGGAGGGTTGATGAGGAGCTCTTTGAGGAGCTTGAGGAGCACCTCGTTAGGGCTGACGTGGGGGTAAAGACCGCCGTTGCCCTTGTTGAGGAGCTCAGGAAGACAGCGGTGAGGAAGAACGTAAAGAGCTCCGAAGAGCTCAAAGAGATAACGAAGGAGAAGGTGAAGGAGTTACTTAAGGGCTGTGAGGGGAGGCTCAACCTCCCCGAGGACAGGAAGCCTGTCGTAGTCCTATTCCTCGGTGTTAACGGCTCCGGGAAGACGACCACCATAGGGAAGTTAGCCCACAGGCTCACCTCAGAGGGCAAAAAGGTTATGCTCGTTGCGGGTGATACCTTCAGAACCGCAGCGATTGAACAGCTTGAGGTCTGGGCACAGAGGTCCGGTGCTGACCTGACGAAGAAGCACGAAGGAGCTGATCCCGCCTCGGTGGTCTATGAAGGGTTGGAGAAGGCTAAGGAAGGGGGTTACGATGTCGTTCTCGTTGATACCGCCGGCAGGCTTCACACGAAGGAGCCTTTGATAAATGAGCTCAGGAAGATAAAGAAGGTTGTGCAGAAGCTCCTTCCAGAAGAGCCTTCCGAGACACTCCTCGTTCTGGATGCAACCATAGGGCAGAACTCAATCCAGCAGGCAAAGGTCTTCAAGGAAGCTGTTGATATAAGCGGTATCGTGGTTACGAAGCTGGACGGAAGTGCCAAGGGAGGGGCGGTAATGGCTATATGCAAGGAGCTCAGGATACCCATAAAGCTTATAGGTGTGGGAGAGGACATTGAGGACCTTGAGCCCTTCAGTGTAGAGGCTTACGTGGATGCACTATTTGATTAAAGCCTTTAGCCTCTCCTCATCTCTTTCCCTCTCAAGAACCCTCGCGAGGGCTTCCTCTATCCTCTTGTCCTTTCTCAGGCTAAGAGCTCTTTCATAAAACTTCCGGGCTGTTTTAAGTTCTCCCCTGAGCTCCGCACAGAGACCCCTGTTGAAGAGGAGGGAGTAGGAGCTTCCCTCAATCTCCTCAAAGAGAGAACAGGCTTTCTCCGCTTTCCCTTCTTTTACAAGCTCAAGAGCCCTTTCAAAGCTCTCTTTGTCTCTCACGTCTTCATCGTCGTCAATAAAC
>JALSTO010000232.1 GCA_026983685.1 Aquificaceae bacterium
GTAATCAGACTGAACAGCAGAAGTAGGATAAGAAGGCTCGGCTCACTTATAGAAGGTATGGACTGGGTGCTCTGATGTATCTCTTCGTGACCTCAAAAAGGGGCATATCCGCTTACGACGGAAGGCCCATAGTAACCTCCACCGGCAAGAAAATTCCGACAGACAGGCTCTCCGGAGTCTTGAGCTTCTACAGCTCTCCCGTCTTAGATGGGTTACCTGTGAAGAGGGTCTTTGTGAGTGAAGAAGGAACTGAATTCGGAGGCATAGATATAAACCCTGCGGGTGTTGACAGGCACGAGATAGATATGCTCTCCTGGGAAGTTTTTGAGTTGGGCAGGAGAGCTCTGGGCAGGACAGCAAAGGACTTTCTGATTGACAGCCCTCAGATGCTTCATGCATTGTGTCTGACTAACAGACTCGCTTACCACACCTTCACCGGCTTTCTTGCCCTCTACACCGGCGTAGAGCCGATCTCTTTACCCGTAAGAGAGCTTCCCCTAAAACTCCATGAGCTCATTTTCCTCCCCGCGGTTGCCTACGCCCTCTCGGTAGAGCTGGAGAGAGTTCTGCTTTACCTGCTCCCTCCCTGCAAAGGACCCCGTGAGTGTGTCAATCTCCTGCTGTCCTACCTTTTCTCAAGTCATAAGTTTGATCTGCTTGTCCGCAGATGTTTAAATCTCGCCCTCAGGCAGAGCACTGTGAAACCTCACTTGTCCAAAGCCCATGGTAGTTTTCCTGCCCACCCCTGCAAACTCAGCAAATCTGGCAAGTGTGTTCAGCCATTTCAGGACCCTCTCCTCTTCTGAGTCAAACCCGAGTATTACCCTGCCTGTGAAGCCTCCTACCCAGCCACCGGAGGAGAACTCAACCCTCCTGCTACCTATCCACACCCCCGATATAAAGACCTTGTCCTCTATATACTCTCTGAGGTCTATGTCTATCTTAAGGTCAGAATAAGCCTGCCACTTTCTTATGAGCCCTTTGAAGATGAGCTTAGGCTCTGGAAGGAGCAAATCGCGGGAGCCCCTCCTGAAAACCGTGGGCGTTGTGAACTCAAGCATAACCCTCCTCAGTGTCTGTGCTTCTTCGTACAACGTACTGTAAGACTTTAGATACTTATCCGTGATGTTGGGTCTTCTCAAAGCCCTGAGCCTGTGTCCCCCAATATGAAACTCCCTCTTTGCCCCGAGCATGTAGCTGTAGAGAAACCTCGGAAAGAGAGCATCTTCAAGGAAAGAGACATTCATGTGTAGCCTCTCAGCCTCACCTTCCCTCTCCGAAAAGATGGATCTCCTCTTGCGGGAGCTGGATATGTAAAAGCTGAGTGTGAAGGGCTTTACCCTTCTCGGTTCATGGAGTATAGGAGCGAGCGTATCACCCACAAGGGAGAAGAAGAGCCCATGGAGCCTGTCGGGGGTTAGCTCCTGCACGGGAATGGGCTTTTCGGGGATAAGGGTCAGTCCCAGTTTGACGGGCATAGCTCAGACCATCATCTCCTCTACGAAGCCGATGTGGTGCTTTCCTTCCTTAAACTCCTTTGTTCTCAAAACCCTTCTGTGAAACTCTATATTCGTCTTGAGACCCTCTCCCGATATAAGAAACTCATCAAGGGCTCTGAGCCCTCTCTGGATAGCCTCGTCCCTTGTGCCTCCCCAGACTATGAGCTTCGCTATTAAGGAGTCGTAGTAAGGTGGGATTGTGTAGCCGGGATATATGTGGGTATCAACCCTCACACCCATTCCGCCCGGGAGGACGAGCTCCTCTATCTTTCCGGGAGAGGGAAAGAAGTTGTCGGGGTCCTCCGCGTTTATCCTGAACTCTATGGCGAAGCCATTCTTCCTGACCTTTCCTGTTCTCAGCCTCTCACCCGATGCTATCCTTATCTGCCACTTGACTATATCAATACCCGTCACCATCTCGGTCACAGGGTGCTCAACCTGAACCCTGCCGTTCATCTCCATGAAGTAGAAGTTCCCATCTTCGTCCATCAGGAACTCAACCGTCCCGGCACCCTCGTAGCCTATCTCCCTGCAGAACTCCGCAACAGCCTCCTCAATCTCCTTCCTCTTCTTGTCATCAACCGATAGGCTCGGTGCTTCCTCTATCAGCTTCTGGTGCCTTCTCTGGATTGAACACTCTCTCTCTCCGAGGACGCTCACGTTGCCGTGGGCATCAGCGAGCACCTGAAACTCAATGTGCTTCGGGTTTATTATGAACTTCTCAACATAGACCCTTCCATCTCCGAAGGAAAGCTCAGCCTCCTGAACAGCGACGGGGAACTTTTCCCTGAGCTCCTTCTCGTTGAAAACTATCCTTATACCTCTTCCTCCTCCTCCTGCAGAGGCTTTGAGGACGATAGGATAGCCTATCTTGCCCGCTGTCTCTATGGCTTTCTCAAGGTCCGTGGATCCGTTGCTCCCCGGAACGAGGGGTATCCCGACCCTGCCCGCTATCTCCTTTGTCTTTATCTTGTCTCCTATGAGCTCAAGGGTTTCCGGCTGGGGTCCTATGAACTTTACACCACTCTTGGAAACTATCTCCGCAAACTTGGGGTTTTCAGCCAAGAAGCCGTATCCCGGATAGACCGCATCCGCTCCCGAGACCTCAACCGCTGACATTATCCTGGGTATGTCAAGGTAGCTCCTGGCTGGTTCAGAAGGACCTATGCATACAGCCTCGTCCGCGAGTCTGACGTGAAGAGAGTCCCTGTCCGCCTCGGAGTAAATCGCAACGGTCCTTACACCGAGCTCCTTGCAGGCTCTTATAGCCCTGAGGGCTATCTCTCCCCTGTTCGCTATCAGAACCTTTTTGAACATCTAAGAGACTATATTACCAGAAGAAACGGTGCTCAAAACACTCTCCACTATGAGCTCAACCTCCTCATCGCTCAGGTAGGGATGGACCGGTATTGAGAAGACCTCTCTCCTGAAGCTCTCCGCCTTGGGTGTGGGAAGGTGCTCAGAGTTCCTGAGCTCGTGAAGAAGGTAGTCGTAGTAAACCCTGGCATCAATACCCCTTGACTTTAACTCCTCAACTATTCTGTCCCTCTCGGGATGGGTAAGTGTATAGAGATGATAGACGTGATAGCTATCCTCCCTCTCCAACGGAACTCCGAAATGCTTGGAGAAGGCTCGGGTGTACCTGCGGGCTATCTCCCTCCTTCTCTCGTTTCTTGAGGGGAGATTTTTGAGCTGAATGCTACCTATCGCAGATTGAAACTCCGTTATCCTGACGTTAAAGGCGGGATGGTCTCCGAAGTCAATCCACTTCCTTATGCTCTTGGCTATCTTCTCATCGTTCGTTGTCAGAGCTCCGCCCTCTCCCATGGGCACGTTCTTTGAGGCATAGAAGCTGAAGGCTCCTATGTGACCCCATGAACCGGCTTTCTTGCCCTTCAGACTTGCCCCGTGAGCCTGCGCGGAGTCCTCAACTACATAAAAGCCGTACCTTTCCGAGAGCTCCATTATGCCTTCCATGTCAGCCATACCGCCGTAGAGATGAACGGGGATGACTACCTTAGCCTTATACCTTCTGACCGCGTCCTCAAGCTGGTTCAGGTCAAGGGTGAAGTAGTCGTCCACATCAATTACCACGGGCTCCCCGCCGGCGAGGTAAACTGCGTCAATTGTAGCCATAAAGCTCATGGCGGGAACTATCACCCTCTCACCCCTATCAACACCGAGGGCTTTGAGGGCTATGAAGAGTGCAACAGTTCCGGAGCACACAGTGAAGCAGTGCTCAACACCTACAAAGCGGGCGAACTCCTCCTGAAAGTTCTTTGTCCACTTCCCCCTTGTTATCTGGTGGCTCTCAATTATCTCTATGACAGCCTTCTTCTCCTCTTCAGAAAAGACTGGTTCAACGATCCTTATCATGGCTTTGAGGTGTGTATTATATCACCAGCCCTCTCTCCACCTGTATCTAAAACATAGTTATATACTTAATCTTTGATTAACATATTTCCATGAAGTTCTTTGAGAAGCTCGTTGGAAAGAAAGAGGATAGGGATGTAAAGGAGAGCTACGAGTTCGGTGAGCTCAAGCTCTTTTTGAGCGATGGACTGGAAAGGGACGAGGATGCGAAGATTGAGGAGTACTGGATAGAGGCTATAGACTCAAGCGATGATGGCTACTGGACCCTCGTAGGCAGAAGGTACGGGGTTTTTCAGCTTTACGACTGGACCGGCAGGCTCCACCGCCTTCCAGCCCGACCGCCATCTCAGTCGGTAACGGACATAGTCTTCAGCGGGAAGTATCTGGGTATAGTCGCCTCTCCATATCTTGCCATATACTATCTGAACGACCTCAGGGACCCCTCAACCTGGAAGACGGTCAGGATATCTCAGGAGGGCTTGAGACCCACGGGAGGACTTGATATAAGGGAGGGCACTCTCGCCTTCGGTGTTGTGGGTGAGAAGGTATATACAATTGACCTCAGCGGAGACCTGTCTCAGGAGACAGTTGACTTCAAGAGCACCTTCATATACAGGGACGCTCAGATAGGAGACCTTCGCTCTCTCAAGATACTCCCGAGCGGTAAGCTCGCTCTCGGGGGAACTCAGGGAACAGCCCTCTACAGCATAGGAGGGAACCTTCTCAAGAGGTTTGACTGGAGCCCCGGGCGTGCCCTTGTTTCCTTTGAGGAAAAGCTTCTGCTTGCAGACTCTTCGGAGGGCAGGCTGATAATCTACAATACAAACCTTGACAACCTTGAGGCTGAGATTGAACTGCCTCACAGTGTCTCTTCCCTCGCCATCTCCCCCGACGGAAGGTTTCTCTTCAGTGCGGATGCGGAGGAGAACAGACTCGGGATATACGACCTTCTCAGCGGGGAGTTTCTGGGCTTCCTTGAGGGATACGGCTACAGCGTGGTTGATGTCTCTCCGGACGGAAGCCTCTACACCTCAAGGTATGAAGACAGAGAGGGAAGCAGGTTCTACTATCTTGAGAAGATTGAAACGAACCTGATAGACTTCATCTACCCAGCCCAGAGGCAGAAGCAGATAATCAAGAATGCCCAGAAGCTCTACAAAGACTTCCTCAAGAAGCTCAGGGCTGTGAGTAGCGAAGAAGAGCTAAGCTCTATAAAGGAGTTTGTTGAGCTGAGCGGTATAGATATACCCCTGAGGGAGGTAAGGGAGCTTATAAAAAATGCAAGGGAGAAACTTGTGGACAGATCCTACGAGATATTCATAGACACCTTAGAGGGGAAGCTCAGGTCCGGAGAGGTGAGCGGTGAGGACTACAGGCTGGTTGATAGCAGGCTTGAGAGCTCTCAGAACTCCTGGAAGGAGAAGCTCTCAGACCTCAAGGAAAGGATAGCGGAGCACTTCCGCAGAGAGCTGGAGAAACACCTTGAGAGGGTGAGAACCGCCATAGGTAAAACGAGCACAACGGACATAAGGGACCTTGAAGCCCTTGAGGAGGTCAAGCAGGCGAGGGCTTTCATCTCAAAGCTCCCCAGAGAGATGTATAACCAGTCCCTTGAGAAGCTCGTTCGTACCCTACAGGAGAAGATAATAGAGGACAGGCTGAGGACCTTCTCCATAGCTATATCCGAGAGAGAGGTCAGGTTCGGGAGAGAGTCCTTCCCGCGCTTTGAGGCTGAGCCCGTCAGACTGAAGTGGAGGCTCAAGGTAGAGGACAAGATACTTCAGGAGGGCAAGGTCTTCGGAAAGCTCGCCTTTGAGAGGGAAGACGGTGTTCTGGTTGAGCCAAAAAGGTACAACAATGTCCTGACCCAGGAGGAGCTGAGGCACTTCCCTGAATGGGTAGGAAGGTATCTGAAGCACCTGAACGGTCTCTGCTCAATTCAGGAACCCCGCATACCGGAGCTCGTCTCCTACGAAGAGACTCCCTGGTTCGTCCAGAACCTTGAGAAGTTCACTTCCCTCGTGAAGGAACAGCTTGAGTACGAGGAAGGGATCCTCATCCTTGAAGGCGACGCGGGTGTCGGAAAGAACTTTCTCGTTGAGGTCTTCTCAGCCCTTACCAACAGACCCCTCTTCATAGTACCTTGCAACTCAAAGATGGAGAAGGAGGACATAACCTTCGTCTATGAGTTTGACCCCAAGAGGGGAACGAGAAGGGTCTATTCGGACCTCGTCAAGGCTCTGAGAACGCCCGGTGCTGTCATATACCTTGATGAGATAAATACCCTGCCTCCATCTCTCGTAAAGATATTCAACCCCCTCTTTGACTACAGGAGATACCTCGTTCTCTCTTACGGAGAGGTCGTTAAGGCAAGGCAGGACGTGATCCTTGTCGGGGGTATGAATCCTCAGAACTACCTCGGCGTGTCTGAGCTACCGCAGGATATAAAGTCAAGAGCGGACGTGATGTTCGTTGATTACCCTCCCTTTCAGGATGAGAGGGGCTTCTACTACCCCGACGAGGCGATAATCCTCAAGGACTACTTGGAGGAAGTGGCTTCTCTTAACAAGGAGGATTTCACATACCTGTGGTATCTCGTGGTGAACGATATCCACACGGAGAGAGGACAGGAGCTGAAAACTCCTGAGAGGGAGAAGGAGATCGCGCTCCTCTTTGAGCTCCTGAAGATAGCCAACGAGATAAGGAAGGCTTACAGGGCGTACCAGACCCAGCAGTCGGAAGAACCAGTTGAGTTCGTATTCTCAATAAGGGACACGATAAGGTGTGCCAGAAGGCTCAAGAAGTATGGAGATGCTAAGAAGGCGGTTGCGGAGAGCATAATACCCAAGATAAGCTCTCCCCTTGAGAAGGAGATAGTAAGAAGCATAATAGAGAGAGTGTGAGTAGAATTATCCCGTGGAAGATTTTGTGATCTGGGGAAGGAACCCGATAATTGAGGCTCTCCGTGCCGGAAGGGAGATTGAGAAGATATATGTAGCCCACGATTCCCACCCACCGAAGAAGCTCGTAAAGCTTGCCAGAGAAAGGGGTGTTAAGCTCCAGAAGGTATCAAGACAGAAGGTTGAGGAGCTCGCGGGCACGAAGAAGACTCAGGGAGTTGTGGCACTCCTGAGCCCAATCAAGTACTCAGCTCCACAGGAGCTCTTTTCAGAGACAATTAAAGAAAACTCCTTTCTTTTAGCCATAGACCATATAACCGATCCCCAGAACGTAGGCAACCTGATAAGGACCTGTGAGGTTCTTGGCGGGACTGGAGTTCTCATCACCAAGGAGAGGACCGCACCCATCAATCAGACCGTTGTAAAGGCATCCTCGGGCGCCATCTTCCATCTGATGGTTTCCAAGGTGACGAACCTATCCAGAGCGCTGAGGGAGTTCAAAGATATGGGTGGCTGGATCTTTTCTGTTGAAAAGGGAGGGAGGGACATAAGGGAGCTGGAGATAGCCCTTCCCTGCGCACTCGTTCTCGGCTCAGAGGACAGGGGAGTTTCCCGTTCTGTGCTCGAGCTCTCGGACGAGGTCCTGACCATACCCATGAAGGGTAAGACCACCTCTCTGAACGTCGGCTCTGCCGGAGCGATAGCCATGTGGGAGGTAGTGAGGAGGATTATATGAGGCTTTGGCGGAGGGGGTGGGATTCGAACCCACGGAGGGCTGCGAACCCTCAAGGGATTTCAAATCCCCCGCCTTAGTCCACTCGGCCACCCCTCCTGAACTTATCACCCTCCTCCGTACTCACTCTGGTCAATCTCCATCTCAAACTCTTGTATAAAGTGCTCTATAAGGCTAACAAGGTCCTGGATATTCTTCTTCAGGTGGTACTCATAGAGCTCTATCTTTCTCTCGTGGAAGTGGTCATTGTCAACGTAGTATCTGACCCTGACGTAGGGAACTCCTACATCCGAATCGTAGCCCTCATCCCCGGGCAGAAGTACATCTACCTCCGTCTGCGTTCCCTCGTTCCTGTTTTTAAATATCTGCTTGAGCTCTAAAACCTTCTCCTTGTACCCTTCCCAGTTATGCTTCATAGTGAAGTTCATTTTAGCATAAGCCGACCACGGATATGTTCAGGCGGTCAGCCAAACGCAGAAATTTTGTTTTATCAACCATATAGACCTTTCCTGCCTCAAGGAACAGGGCATCAGCCCCGACCTCCTTCATAAGCTCAAGGGTTTCCACACCTACCGTAGGTACATCTATTCTGAAGTCCTGACTTTTCCTTGCTACCTTTACCACCCTAACACCTTTCCCTCCGAGCTTTCCACCCCTTCTGATAGTTTCCTGAGTTCCCTCCATAGCCTCAACCGCTACCACAGCTCTCTCCTTTACAACAACGGTCTGACCCACATCAAGCTCCGCTATCTCCTTAGCTATCAAGAAGCCGAACACTCCATCTTCCATGGCTTCCTCCGAGGGCTCCCTCCTTCCCATAACCCCTTCCTCCGAAAGCAGGCTCTCAAGGTAAGGTTTTGGATCAATGAAGCGGAATCCCTCTTCCTCAAGAACCTCCATGAACGCCTTTATAACGTTTGCAGCCCTTCGGTCCTTTGCCCTCTTCAATACACTAAAAGCCTTCATATCAAAGCTCAAGAGGCTTGAGTACAAGAGTCGGTGTTCAAACTTGCCGAGCATGACCACCCTATCAACGTCTCTCTTTTTGAAGGTCTTTATCAATCTTCCTACCTTCCCGACGGGAATCTGCTCGTCCGCAGGCATATCGGTTATCCCCTTAACACCAACTACAACAACCTCCTCGCCTTTTTTCTGTGCCTCCTCTCTGAATACTTGGGGAAGTTTACCCTTGCCAGCTATCAGTCCGATAGGCATATCAAAAAAATACTTTAAAATATTTCCCTAATGGATGTTCGCCTTGTCATATCTGCCAGCAAGAGCCTGATCCTAAGCTTTCTGATAAAGGAGAGGGAGGTAGCCCAGGTCAGGGTTGAGAAGAGAAACGAGAAGAGGCTTGCGGGGAGCATCTTCAAGGGAAAGGTGAGGAGACTGGCAAAGAGCCTCAACGGAGCCTTCATTGATGTGGGACTTGATAAAGAGGCGTACCTTCCCATAAAAGGGCAGGGCGGAGGCTTTGAGGAGGAGAACTGTTCTCCACCAGCCGTCGGCTCCGACATCCTAGTCCAGATGAAGAGGGAGCCCATTGAGGATAAAGGGGGGAAGGTTACCTGCAGGATAAGCCTTCCGGGAAGGTACCTCGTTTACCTTCCGGGCGATAGGAAGGTCCTTCTGTCCTCAAAAATAGAGGATGAGGAAAAGAAGGAGAGGTTTAAGAAGTTCTTGGAAAGTCTCCTTCAGGAGGAGGGTGTCATCGTCAGAACATCGGCGGAAGGTGTTTCCGAAGAGGAGCTCAAGGAGGAGCTAAACAGGCTCAGAACTCTCTGGAGAGAGATAAAAGCGAAGGCATCCTCAATCAGGGTGGGGCTCGTTTACGAAGAAGACCCTCTCTACGCTCAGCTGATACGTGATAACTGGAACGATATATCGGAGATAGTTGTTGATGACAGGGAGCTTTGGGCTGAACTCCTCCGATATCTTGAGGATATGTTCCCCGAGCTCATAGGCAGGGTCAGGTACGTCAAGAACATAAGCGTCTTCCTCAAGAAGTACGACCTTGATAAGGCTCTGACCAAGCTCTTTGCAAGGTATGTATGGCTCAAGGGA
>JALSTO010000233.1 GCA_026983685.1 Aquificaceae bacterium
TTGCCTTTGAAGGGTTCCTGTCAACGTTGACGGCTACTATGAGGAAGCCTTTATCTGCGTATTCTTCCTGTAACTTCACAAACTCAGGCATCTCCGCCTTACAACCCGTGCACCAGGAAGCCCAGAAGTTCAGAAGAATGACCTTTCCCTTAAAGTCCGCAAGACTGTAAGCTTTTGTCCCCTCAAGGTCAGGAAGGCTGAAGTCCGGAGCGGGAGAGTTCATCTTAGGAACTGCAAAAACAAAGGTTGTGAGAAAGACAAACAGGTAGAGCACTTTCCTCATCTCTCACCTCCTATTTGCAGAGATTTGTATTGAGTTGCGGATACAGGTAACCGGGAGCACCACCCTGCGGATTCGGGTATGTATGACAGGTGTTGCAGGAGAACCTGTTGTTGGCGTCCGCGGGATTGCCTCTCGGGTCGTAGGAGCTTATGCCATTGAAGAGATGCTGGGTCAGGCTCTGAGCTAAGGTCGTTCCGTCTTTAGTAATTACCCTTACATAGTAGCCCCCGTATGGAGTGATGTCCGACAGAAGCCTCTTCAGGATGAAAACATTCCCCTTACCCCTGTAGCCCTTTGAGTTGGGGTCTCTGTAGTTGCGCGAGTCGTAAACAATGTTGTAAGAGCTGTCAAGAAGTTGAATATACAGCTCTCCTCCGCAGACCTGAGCCATGTCATCGGGATTGTCCGCGGTAGCGGTTTTAAAGACGGTCCCTGCAAGGAGCAGGTGCCTTTCGGGCTTGAAGTCAACATTGTGACAGCCGAGGCAGTTTCTTCCCTGAAAGTGCCAGCCCTGCTTTTCAACCGCGCTCACCTCACCGCCTTCTTCTCCTTCTTCTCCCTCTTCTCCACCGCAGGCTACCAGCACAATCGCGGATAGAAGAAGAAGTAGTTTAAGAAGCTTCATCCTCTTCCTCCTCACTCAAGGGTGCTTGAGATTATCGTCAGCTGTCCGCTTGCCACGAGAATCCCCATGATTATCAGAAGGAAACCTCCCACATACTCAACCGCCGTGAAGAACCTTGAGAAGCTCCTCACGAACTTCATGAAGTAAGACCAGAGCAGTCCGGCGGTTATGAAGGGTATTCCCAGACCGAGGGAGTAAAGGGAAAGGAGCTTTACACCTTCAAGGACCGAATCCTGCTGACTCGCTATGAGAAGTATTGAACCGAGGACCGGACCTATACAGGGGCTCCACCCCGCACCGAAGGTAAGTCCAACGACGAAAGAGCTCAGAACACCTACCTTTGAGCTTCCCTGCTTTCTCATCTGCCTGTAGAGAAGCATGTGAACGTTAAGAAGGTAGAGGGCTGTAACCGTCGCCCATACGCCCGCTATGTCCTTGAAGGTATCGGGCTCAAAAACTCCGAACAGATAAAGCGCTACAGCGATGAGACCGATACCCGAAAAGAGCTTCAGGAAGTCCTGCCTTATAAGGAGGTTGGAAAAGTGAAGTCCGAAGAAGACTATGATCCCGCCCCCTATCTTGGCTATAAGCTCCCTGTTGTCCACTAAGAACTGCCCCACAAAGGACGCTCCCGCTCCGAGGGCGACGAAGACGGTAGAAAAGCCAAGGACGAAGAAGAGCACGGGAAGGAGCGTCCTCCCGAGCCCCGGCTTTTCTTCCTGAGCACTGACTCCCGTTATGTAGGAAAGATACCCGGGAACTATGGGAAGAACGCAGGGGGCGAGGAAGCTCAGAAGCCCCGCGGTGAAGGCACCGACGAGTGTAACTTCCATTTTACTGACCTCCTCAGTTATTGGGTGCACCCTGCTGTATCCACTGGAGGATGGTGTTGTAGTTCTGAGAGTTAGGAGGTATGACCTGTCCACCTCCGTGAGATATAGTGTTGGTCGCCTTCAGGAGGAGTCTTGAATTGGAAGGGTCTGCAGTATTAACGAACTTCATTACCTCTGCGTACTTATCAGCAGCGGTGCTCAGGTGGAAGTTACCCGCACCACCGTGACAACCCGCACAGCTCTGATTAAGTATGGGGAGGACGTCTGCAGAAAAGCTTACCGTTCCCTGATTTCCGCCGCCCTGATTACCGCCCTGATTGTTACCACCTCCTCCCTGATTATTTCCTCCTCCCTGATTGTTTGATGGAGGGGGGACATAGCTTGGCGTTCCAGTTTGCTGGGCTTCGCACCTGCCGTGCTCGTACTCTCCCTCCTGCTCATCTTCTATTCCATCTCCGTTGTCATCGCTATCGTGAAGGTCATACTTTCCATCACCATCGTCATCGTTATCTATGTAATTGGGGATACCGTCATGGTCGGAATCTTTATATTCAAGGGCTTCCGGCACACCGTTGCAGTCATAGTCATCAAAGGAATCAGGGATCTTATCGCTGTCATTGTCCTCCACAGCATCGGGAGTTCCGTCTCCATCGCTGTCCGAAAGGCTGTAAGCTGGACACTGGTTGGATAGGCTGGACAGGTTTATGGTTACGGAGCGGTCCCCATCAACTTGGATGGATGAGTTCAGGCTTCCTATACAGTTGCCGTTGGAGTCATACAGGGAAAAGGTGTATTCCTTACCTTTTATAAGCCTGATAACAAAGTTCCCGTTCCCGTCAACGACCGTTCCGCCCGAAACCTGCTGACCGTTCAGGGAGGTTGAAGCCACCACGTACTGAGGCTGAGAGTTTGTTGCCAGTGAGGTAAATCCCTGAGTGGAAGAGCTTACGCTACCATTTACCTTTGCATACTGCAACCCGGTGGAGGTTTCTGTACCCCCTGATCCTCCACCACCACAGGACATGGCAACGAGTCCTACCGAAAATATGCCTGTCAAGATCAGACCTCTCTTCATCTTTATCACCTCCTTACAGATTCACAAATCTCAGGACTCCAACCACGAGCAGGGCAAGTGGCACTATCAGCAAGCCCAGTTTTAAGAAGCTTGTCCGTTGTTTTTCCAGCTCTTCCAGTCGTCTTTTGAGCATCGTGTTCTCATGAGCTAACCTTCTGTTTGACCTCAGCAGTTCTGCCACATGCTCCCTGATCTCATCAAGATTCAGCTCCCAAAGGTCCTGCTTCCTCTCCATCTCACTACCTCCGAGCTTTTTCACCTTATTTGGTAGCAACAATCGTGCCAAAATTTTAAGTACTTGATATCTGTAGATAATCCGAATGGAAAGGTGCTGTGGGTGTATCAGCTTGGGACAGCTTTATCTCAGCCCGTACTTTTTCATCATCCTGTATATCTCAGCCCTCGTCTTCCCTGAGAGCCTTGAAGCCTTTGATATATTTCCCTCCGCCACCTCAAGGAGTCTCTTTAAGTAATTTCTCTCAAACTCCTCCTTAGCTACGTGATAGGGCTTCACACCTGTGTATGAACCTGATACAGGAGAGTCCTCCCTTTGCTCTTCAAAGTAAATCTGGTCTATGGTCTTTATATCGCTCAGTATAAAGCTTCTCTCTATCGTATTCTCAAGCTCTCTTACATTACCCTTCCAGTCATAACCCAATAGCTCCCTTCTGGCTCTCTCGGAAAGGACCTTTGTTTCAACTCCGAACTTCTCGGCGGTTTTCTTTATAAAGAAGTAAGCTAAGGGTAGTATGTCTTCTTTCCTCTCCCTCAGAGGAGGTATATGAATATGTATCACGTTGATACGATAGAAGAGGTCCTCCCTGAATCTGCCTTCCTCAACGAGCCTTTTGAGGTTCCTGTTGGTAGCACAGACTATCCTGACGTCAACCTTCTTCGGTTTTGTCTCTCCTATGGGTTTTATCTCCTTTTCCTGAATTAGTCTGAGCACCTTAACCTGAAGCTGTAAGGGAAGGTCCCCTATCTCATCAAGGAATAGGGTTCCTCCGCTTGCTTCCTCAACTATCCCCCTTTTATCGGTGTAAGCTCCTGAAAAGCTTCCCTTCTTGTAGCCGAAGAGTTCAGCTTCAAGGAGGTTTTCAGGTATGGCGGAGCAGTTCACGGGCACAAAGGGTCCTTTTCTTCTCCTGCTGTTTTTGTGGATGAACTTTGCAAGCACCTCCTTTCCGGTCCCGCTCTCCCCGGTTATGAGAACAGTGGTATCAAAGGGAGCTACCTTGCGGGCTGTCTCTACAACTCTTCGCATAGCAGGACTTTCCGCAATCAGGTCCGTACCCAAGAGTTCATTGAGCTTCTTTAGCTTGTCTTTTAGCTTTACTATTTCTACAGCTTTCTTCAGTATGTTCGTCAGCTCGTCAAAGTTTATCGGCTTGGAAACGTAATGAAAGGCACCCCTCTTTATGCTCTCTACCGCCTCCTCTACACCGCCGAAGGCGGTCATTATGATAACAGGCTTATCGGGATAGAGTTTGTGAACTTCCTCCATCAGCTCAAGCCCTGTCATTGAAGGCATCCTCTGGTCTATAAGAAGAACGTCCGCCTCCTTTACAAGCCCGAGCGCTTCTTCAGGAGATGTAGTTGTGATAAGAGAGAAGTCCTTGAGCCTTTTCTCTATGAGCTTTAAGACCTGCGGGTCGTCATCAACTACGAGCACCCTTGCCATCTTACCTCTATTTTAGAACCTGTGTGCTTTACCTTCATCCCGAGACAGGAAAGCACGCACAGGAAGAACTCAAGGTAGAACCTCTCCACCTCACTCTGGATGTTCAGCTCTCCTTCAAGAGAGAAGCCATCTTTTGAACAGCTCAGGTTATAGTTCTCTCCGAGAATATCCTTCAGAGAGTAGAAAGCCTCCGTCAGGAGCGAGCTGTCGGTCTTTATGATCGCACCCTCTTCAAAGGAAGTACCAAGGATCTCTCCTATAAGAAGGCATATATCCGTCTCTTCCTCCCTGAAGGAGTAATCACCCTGTGCAAGCCTGCTCAGGAGCATCACTCTACGGAGCACTTTTTCAAGAGAAAGGATGTTTTCACGGGCAATTGAAAGAAGGTCATCCTTTCCGGACACCAGCTCAAGGGATGACTTTACTTTAAAAAGCAGAGAGAATATATCGTGTTTTAGCCTGTGGATGGGATAATTACATCCGTCCATAGGTTCTTTCCTATAATTATAACAATGGAGGTTCTTGAGCTCTGGAAGAGAAACCTTGCAAGGACCAAGAGCCAGAGAACCACAGAGGCCTACATCAGGCACATATCCTCCTTCCTTCAGGCTGTTGATGTAAAAGACGAGGACTCAATCCTTAACCTTTCCTCGGTTCAGATATTCAAGTACGTGGACAGCTCCGATCTTGCCCCCACATCCCTGCTGGCAAACCTGTCAGCCCTGAAGCACTTCTTCAAGTTCCTTCTCAGGAGGGAGTACATAGACAGAGAGAAGTACACCGACATTGAGCAGGCTATAGAGGAGATAAGGGAGGAGCTCAACGCGAGGAAGACACCCTCTTATCCTAAAGCTCTCACTAAGGAGGAGGTTGAAAGGATATTCAGCAAGGTGAGGGGAAAGAAGTATGAGAAGATCTATTCGCTCTTTCTATACAGCGGTATAAGGCTTGGGGAGTTTGAGATGCTCCAGCGAGAAAACTTTTATCTGGATAAGAGCGGTGTATTGTGGATAAGGCTGGAACCTCACATGACCAAGAGGAACAAGGGCAGGCTCACACCCCTGATAGCCCCCGACAGAGAAGAGACCTACAGGGTAACGGAGAGGTTTATAAAGTGGCTTGAGAACTATGAGGAGAACTTCTCTGTCAAGAGGGGAGTCCTTCAGGTTTACACCGACAGGCTCTCAAAGAGGCTCGGAATACCCTTCTCTGTCCATAGCTTCAGGCATACCTACATAACCAACCTCGTCAACAGCGGTTTTCCTGTTGAGGTCGTGAAGGAGTTTGCAGGGCACTCAAACATAAAGACCACGATAGAGACTTACTACAAGTTCAGCCAGAGGAGGGCGGAGGAGCTTGTAAGGAGCTTTTTACTTGACTGATGCTGGAGTTCTACGTACTCACCATATTTCCCGACATAGTTGAGTGTTACACACGCTACGGGATCGTCCATCAGGCTGTAAAGAAAGGAAAGCTGAAGGTATCCGCTGTTGATATAAGGAGCTTCGCTCCCAAGGGACAGGTAGATGATACTGCCTACGGCGGTTTTCCGGGCATGGTTCTCAAACCAGAACCCATATTCTCAGCCTATGAAAGTATTGTTCAGAAGCACGGAAAGCCCTACGTTCTCATAACCGAGCCTTGGGGGAGAAAGATTGACCAGAGGTTCCTTGAAGGACTTGTTCAAAGGGAAAAGATTATGGTCATATGCGGAAGGTACGAGGGAGTTGATGAAAGGGTGAAGTCCATAGTTGATGAGGAGGTATCTCTCGGAGATGTTATCCTCAGTGGAGGCGAGCTCGTTGCCCTCACCATTGTTGATGGAACCGCCCGGCTCCTACCCGGCGTTCTGAACGAGCCCAAGAGTTTGAAGGAAGATTCCTACATGGGTAGGTGGCTCGGTTATCCAGTCTATACCAGACCACGGGTCTTCAGGGGCATGGAGGTTCCAGAAGTTCTGCTTTCGGGAAATCACAGGCTCATAGAGCTGTGGAAGCTCTGGCACAGAATAGAGAACACTCTCAGAAAGAGACCGGACCTTATCCCTGAGGACCTCACCCCTGAGGAGGAGGAGATAATTAGAAGTATAAAAAAAGGTATGAGCTTTGAGGAGTGGCTCAAGCTTAAAGGTCTTTCATGAATTTTCTAAGCTTCTCAATAGCTTCTCCCTTTATCTGGGAAACTCTTGAGATTGAACAGCCAAGTATCTGGGCTATCTCCTTCAGGGGGAGCTCTTCATAGAACACGAGCTGGATCACGAGCTTTTCTCTTTCGTCAAGCTTCTCCACAGCTTCCTTAAGCTTCTCCACAAGATCTTTCTTTATTACCTCTTCTTCAACATCGGTCTTCTTTGAGCTTATCACCTCTTCGTAGCTTCTCCTTTCCTCGGTGAATATGTCATCAAGGTTGAGCATGTAGGAAAAGGATATCTTGCTCAGGTCGTGTTGGAGGGATTGGAGGTCCTCACCGAGATAGTTGGCTATTTCTTCATCGGTTGGCTCCCTCCCAAGCTCTTCGGTGAGCTCTTTCAGAGCCTCCTTTATCTTCCTCTCCTTTTCCCTTATCCTCCTACTGCCGAAGTCAAGGCTTCTCAGGTAGTCGTACATAGCCCCCCTTATCCTTATCTTCAGGTAGCTCTCGGGGTTCTTCTGGGTATCAAGGCGTTCAAGGGCTTTTATCAGCCCTATTATCCCGTGGCCTATGAGGTCCCTTACGTCTATCGTGGGCGGTACGTGTCTCTTTATGGTAAAGGCTATGCTCTTTACGAGTGGTAGATACTGAAGTATCAGCTCCTCCCTTTCCTTCTCCTCAAAGGTGTAAGGATTGTTTTTCATCTCCCGAGCAACCTTGCTACAACACTGTCCCAGAAACTCCTCCTCCTGGGAGAGACGTCTGGACTCATTTTGGAGAGAATATTATACACATCCTCCATAAAGCCTTTCTCAAAAGGATTCTGCTCTATTATCTTTCTAATGAGGTTTTTCCTGTACTTTATATTCCCCACGTGTCTTAACTTTGCGGTGGTGTACCTCTCCGCAAGAAGCCTTATGCTCTCATAGACCTTGTTCCCTTCTTTGTCGCTCTCAACTTTGTTCACCACGAGGTAGAAGTCCTCGGTCTCGTTCTCCCTGTTGATTATCTTTATCAGGGCGTAGGCGTCCGCAACCGCTGTAGGTTCTGGTGTGGTTATAACAACTGGAAAATCCGCAGCGGAGACCACCGCTATGGTGTCATCGTGTATTCCGGGGGGCGTGTCAAATACAACGTAGTCATAGTTGTCCTCCGCAAGCTCCTGCAATCTCCTGACGAGATTCATCACCTGCTCTTTGGGCAGTTTGGCAAGCTCGTATATGCCGTTACCGCTTGAGATGAAGGAGAAGTTGTCCCCTATCCTTACTATCACCTCTTCAAAGGATGCATCGCCGTAAAAGAAGTGAGCTAAGTTCTTCTGGGGTGTGATCCCCAGCATGAGATGTACGTTGCTCAGACCAAAGTCCGCATCAACTATGAGAACCTTCTTTCCGCTATCGGAAAGGCACCTGCCTATGCTCAAGGAGAGTATGGTCTTCCCGACGCCACCTTTACCGCTCGCTATGGCGATGTATTTGGTGCCCGTTTGGGCACCTTCCCTATGCCTCAGGTGAGTTGCCTGCTGATTCAAGCTCATGCCTTTCCTCTAATATCAATTTCGCCAGATACTCGTAATCCGCCATGACTATGTCATCGGGAACGGTCTGTCCTGTGGTAAAGCACAGAACGGGGAGCTTAGTTCTGTAAGCAACATTTATGACGTTCCCAGGGTAGGATGTTTCATCCAGCTTGGAGAATATCAGTCCCTTTATGGGAAACATGCCGAACTGCATTATCACCTCGTACATGACGAGCTCGGACAGGTTAGCACTGAGAGTAAGGTAGATGTGGGTATCTGCGTTCTCCAGAAAGAGTCTCAGCTCGTTCAGCCTCAACCTGTCGTGCTGGCTTCTGCCCGCGGTGTCAACGAGAACTATATCTCTGCCCTCCATCTCATCAATAGCCTTAAGGAACTCCTCGGGCGTGTCCGCAACCCTGAAGGGAAGCTCCATTATGTTTATGAACGCCCTCAGCTGTTCAACAGCTCCTACCCTGTAGCTGTCAAGGGTTATTACCCCCGGTCTCTTCCCAGCCCTCTTGAAAAGGTAGGACAGCTTCGCTATGGTCGTTGTCTTACCCACACCGGTAGGTCCTATCAGAACCATTATCCTCGGTGTGTCTTCAAATATCTTCTCTCCCTCTACAACTATGTTCCTCTTAAGGCTCTCAATCAGGGAATCGTGTACTTCATCTTTGAAGTCTAACTTTCCCAGTTCAATGTCGTAACCGCAGGCTTCCTCCACCAGCTTCTTAGCTATCTCC
>JALSTO010000234.1 GCA_026983685.1 Aquificaceae bacterium
TATAAGCTCTATTCCCAGCTTCTTGCAGGTTCTTTCTGTCTCCTGATACCTGAGTCTGTACTCCTCGTAAGGGTGTATGTTGGGGTCGTAGAAAAAGCCTATCAGCTCAGAGTTAGGAAAGTCTTCCCTGAGCCTTTCAAGGAAGTAGAGGGCATCGGGGGCACAGCATATATGGACAAGTATTTTCTCCATGGGAGAGAGATTTTAAGCCTGGGGCTTTTTATTGGGTATGATGTCTTCCAGCTTCATGACCTTTCTCTTGGGAACGCTCACTATAGCCTTTCTTAGGTCCTCACCTTCGTATATCTTGGAGAGCTCCCTTTGGATGAACTCAAAGAGCTGGTCTATCTGTTTCTGGAGTTCCTCCATCTGCTCTTTCATGTTAAGTATTATGTCAACTCCTGCAAGATTGACCCCGAGCTCCCTCGTGAGGAAGAGTATGAACTCAAGCCTCTCAAGGTCTTCGTCAGAGTAAAGCCTCGTGTTGCCCTCGGTTCTGGAGGGCTTAAGGAGTCCTTCCCGCTCATAAAGCCTAAGGGTCTGAGGATGTATATCGTACATCCTCGCCACTACACCTATTGTGTATCGCCTCTCCTTCTTCATCGCCATCACCTCTCCTTTATCCTCTCAGGTTTTGGAAGGACATCCTCAAGCTCTCTGAGTATGGACTCAAGCCTCTTCCCGTCCTTGAAGACCTTGTCAATCATACCTATCTTGGGAACGACTATGTTAGCTCTGACATAAAGGTCACCTCTACCGCTTCCCCTCAGTCTCGGCATACCCTTACTGCTTACTCTTATGAGATCTCCGTGCTGGGTCCCCGGCGGTATCTTCACCTTTACCTTATCACCGCTTATAGTGGGTACCTCTATCTCGGTTCCGAGCACAGCCTCGGGATAGGTCAGGTTGACATCAACGTAGAGGTCATCGCCCTCTCTTTGGAATATACGGTGGGGTTTTACCCTTACCTGTATGTAGAGGTTACCGGGCGGTCCACCGAACCTTCCCGCGTGTCCTTTTCCTTCAACAACAAGCTTTGAGCCCGTGTCAACTCCGGGAGGTATTCTGACCTTGATCTTCTCCCTTTTCCTAACAGTTCCCTTACCACCGCACTCCTTGCAGGGTTCGTAAACAACTCCCTCGCCCTGACAGGTAGGGCAGGTATGGGATATGGTCATGAAGAACTGCCTCTGAACCACCTGTCCCGTTCCGCCACAGGTGGGACATGTCCTGACACCCTTGCTCTCATCGTAGCCCATTCCCCTGCAGGAGGGACATTCAACCTCCCTCTCAACTTCAACCTCAACGGTCGTCCCTCTGTAGGCGTCCTCAAGGGATATCTCAACGGTCCTGTATATGTCTTCACCCCGAAGGGGTCTCTGCCTTCCCCTTCTCCTTCCCCTCGTTGCCCTCTCAAAGATTGAACCAAAATCAAAGCCGAAGCCTTCTGGACCGAAGATGTCATTCAGCAGTTCCTCCAAGCTGGGAAAGTCCTGGGTGAAGACCTGCTCCTGAGCTCCCACACCTTCAAAGGCGGAGTGCCCGTATCTGTCGTACAGCTTCCTCTTCTCCGGGTCTGAGAGGACCTGATAGGCTTCGTTTATCTCCTTGAACTTCTCCTGCGCTTCGGGACTCTTGTTTATATCGGGATGGTACTTTCTCGCCAGCCTCCTGAAAGCTTTCTTTATCTCCTCTTGGCTTGCGTTCCTCGGCACCCCAAGTATCTCGTAGTAATCCTTCTTGGTGGAAGGCATTATATACCTCCTATCAAACTTTCTCCTGTGATATTAAGATAAAATTTGAGTTTATTTATGTCAAGTTTGTGTTTTTTCCGGGATCATGAGCCTCTCGGGTTTGAGTATGCCACTGCTGACCCTGCCCACGCCCACGAATGTATCGTCAATGTATATGGTAGCATAACCATCCGGAAGGCTCTCCTTCAGCAGGACGGGATTTCCGTGGAGCACCCTTTTCCCGGAGAAGTAATCCAGACTCACCTTCGGTAGGAAGGAGAAGG
>JALSTO010000235.1 GCA_026983685.1 Aquificaceae bacterium
GTATGAAACCTGGTCTGTTACCTTTTGGGCTGGCTGGGAGAGAAGAGATACCAAAGTAAGCCCTGATCTTCCCGGTGTGAAGGTAAAGGGTGTGGACAACAGCCTCGTAGCCCAGTTTGAGCTCTTCAACAGATATGAAAATGGATTCAGCAGTGAGTTTATGCTAAGCTACACCAGTGCTACTTCTTACCTCTGGTCGCGGGGACGTGTGAAGAAGGCACTCTTTGGTAGTAAAACCTATCTTGGCGTTGAGCTGATAGGTCAGGGTAACGCTGATTACAGAGCTGTCCAGAGCGGTCTCTTAGCCGGGCTTTCCTTGGGAGAGCTCTCAACCGCTTTTCGGGTTGGCTACAGGAACAGCTCTAAAGGTGACGGTGCCTACGCAGGCCTTGAGGTCTATATCGGGTTCTGAAGACCGTACTTTTCCATGAGCTTGTAAACGGTAGGTCTGCTCACACCGAGCATGCTCGCCATTTTGCTAACATTACCCCCTGTTATTCTGTAAGCCTTCTCTACGAGCTCCCTCTCAAGCTTCTCTATGTGCTCCTTCAGGTTGAACACACCTTTCCCGCTTATACTCTTTGATACCTTCATGGGGTCTATGTCTAAGTCGGCGGAATCAATGTACCGCTTATCGGTAAGCACCACAGCCTTCCTTATCACATTTATGAGCTCTCTGACATTACCGGGCCACTGGTAGTTTGCTATTAGCTCAAGGGCGTCATCCGTAAAGCCTAAGATCTCCTTCCCCTGCTCCCTTGAAAACTTCTCAAGGAAGTATTTTGCCAGCACCAGTATATCGTCTCCCCGCTCTCTAAGGGGTGGGAGCTCAATAGTCAGCACCTTTAGCCTGTAATACAGGTCTTCTCTGAAACTACCCTGCTCAACGAGCTCGGAGAGCTTTCTGTTGGTTGCGGCGACGATCCTCACATCAACCTTCACGCTCTCGGTGCCCCCTATCCTCTCAAAGGATAGGTCTTCAAGAAAGCGTAGAAGCTTAGCCTGGACCTCCATAGGGAGCTCACCTATCTCATCAAGAAACAGGGTTCCTCCTTCAGCCAGCTCTATCTTTCCCTTCTTCCTCCTGTCCGCACCGGTGAAGGAGCCCTTTTCATAACCGAAGAGCTCAGCCTCCAACAGTTCCTTGGGTATAGCTGCACAGTTTATAACGATAAAAGGTTTATCCTTCCTCAGGCTCCTTTCGTGTATCGCCCTCGCTGTCAGTTCCTTTCCCGTCCCCGTATCACCGAGCACCAAGACAGGATAGTCAGAAGGGGCGTACTTCCTTATCTTGTCAAACACCTCCTTCATCTGAGAGCAGGTGCCAACGAACTCCGTTCTTTCTTCGCGACATATTCCCTCCTTTATCTCCTCAGGTAGCTTACCTGCGATTACATCCGCAAGTTTAACCCTCCTCAAGGTCTTTATCAGATTCAAGTTTGTGAAGTCAAGAGGCATACCGCAGGTATCACACTTAGGTGCATCATCCGTCAGCTGATTTCTGCAGTATGGACATCTTTTTATTTCTTTTACTCTTACATTCAGGAAATTACCTATTGTGTCGGCTATAAATCTATCATCTTCGTCAAAGACTATGACAACACTATCGTTCTCTTTCCTATAAAGCCTGCCATTTATAACCGCTTTGTTTTTTTTCAGTTCAATCTTTAGCTTAACCCAATCCTTGTTCTTGCACTCTTCCCCTCCGATCAGGCTGACCTTTATCCCAAATAGTGATAGGTCCCTACCTCTTGCCTTTACCCACCCATTCCTACACTTTACCTGTACATTTCCCTCGTATTGAACACGAGGTGATAATCTCATTCCTTACCCCCTCGCTTTATAATTTAAAGCGTATTATTTAATATACAATATACGAACATATAAGTGTTTTGTATATGTGGTATATGTGAAAATTACCACAGCTACTTAAAGTGTTGTTTTGTCTATTAGTTTGAAATATAATTAGATACTTCAAAAAGGCGGGTAGCTCAGTTGGGAGAG
>JALSTO010000236.1 GCA_026983685.1 Aquificaceae bacterium
CTTCATGATAGATGAGAACGTTGGTGCCGGGCTCGTCCTCTGGCTTCCGAGGGGAGCTATATACAGGAAGGTCCTTGAAGACTACTGGAAGGAAGAGCACATAAAGAGGGGCTATCAGTTCGTCTATACGCCCCACGTGGGCAAATCCAAGCTCTGGGAGATAAGCGGACACCTTGAGTGTTACAGACCCAACATGTTCCCTCCAATGGAGATGGAGGGAGAGGAGTACTATGTAAAACCTATGAACTGCCCCTTCCACATAGCCATCTACAAAAGCAAGGTCAGGAGCTACAGGGAACTCCCCATAAAGCTTGCGGAGCTGGGAACTGTCTATAGATACGAGATGTCGGGTGTCCTTCACGGACTCCTTAGGGTGAGAGGCTTCACGCAGGATGATGCCCACATAATATGCACACCAGAGCAGGTTGATGAGGTCATAAGGGATACCCTTGACCTCGCCCTTCAGGTTCTTAAAGATTTTGGATTTGAGGGCTTCAAGATATACGTATCTACCAGACCCGAGGATGCCATAGGCTCGGACGAGCAGTGGGAGGTCTCTGAGAACGCCCTCAAAAAGGCTGTTGAAGACCTCGGACACTCTTACGAGATAGACGAAGGAGGAGGAGCCTTTTACGGTCCGAAGATAGACGTCAAGATCAGGGATGCCATAGGAAGGCTCTGGCAGTGTTCAACTATTCAGTTTGACTTCAACCTTCCCGAGCGCTTTGATATGACCTACGTAGGTCCAGACAACAGAAAGCACAGACCCTACATGATACACAGGGCGCTTCTGGGTTCCATAGAGAGGTTTACCGGGATACTTCTTGAACACTACGCAGGACTCCTACCCCTGTGGCTATCACCCACTCAGGTGAGGATAGTTCCAATAGCGGACAGACACCTTGACTACGGCAGAAAGGTGCTCAGCGCTCTGCAGGAAGCGGGATTTAGGGCGGATATAGATGACAGGGACGAGAGGATGAATGCAAAGATAAGGGAAGCGGAGCTGATGAAGATACCTTACATTGTCGTCGTCGGAGACAGGGAGGCGGAGAACAACACGGTCTCTGTCAGGAGCAAGAAGGAGGGCAATCTCGGGAGCATGTCCCTTGAGGAGCTTATAGGCATTCTGAGAGAGAAGGTTGAGAGGAAGGAGTAGGTGTCTGAGTGTCCTCTGACGCCAGCGGGAAGATATCTGCTGAAGCCCCTTTGTCCTATCTTTAAGCCCCTTTTCAGGAGAGTATTTAGAGTTAATGTTCTCGGTGCTGAAAACATACCGCGAAGCGGTCCTTTCATAGTAGCGTCCAACCACAGGAGTCACCTTGATCCACCGGTTCTGAACTCGGTCTTCCCTGAACCCCTTGTCTTTGTGGCTAAGGAGGAGCTCTTCAAGCCACCCCTTGGATGGCTCATAAGACACATGAGGGCTGTGCCTATTAGAAGGGGTGCGGGTGATGTGGAAACTCTTGAGATGGTGCTTGAGCTATTGCACAAGGGGTGCGGTGTGGCTATATTTCCTGAGGGAACGAGGGCGAGGCCCGGGAAGTTTCTCAGACCGAAGCCCGGCGTTGGTCTTCTGGCTGTGAAGAGTGGTGTTCCCGTAGTCCCCGTTCTGATAGAGGGGACGGACGTTGTCTTCCCCCGAGGGAAGAGATTTCCCAGCCCAGGATACCCGGTAAGGGTGATCATAGGAAAGCCTAAAAAGTACACCTCTTACGAGGGCAACCTGAAGGGCTACAGGAAGGCTTCCCTTGACATAATGGACAGCATCAGGAGTCTTGCAGGTCCTCCTCGTCCTTCATGAGCTTATAGACTATGGCGTCCCTGAGGGCTATCCAAGAGGCTTCAATGACGTTCTCCGACACTCCTACAGTCCCCCACTTCCTCTTTCCATCGGTAGTCTCTACCAGAACCCTCACCTTTGCGGATGTACCCTCGGACTCGTTTATTATCCTGACCTTGTAGTCTATGAGCTGTATTTCCTTGAGGTTAGG
>JALSTO010000237.1 GCA_026983685.1 Aquificaceae bacterium
CAGGCTCAACCCCCGTTCTCAGAGCTGGCCCCTCGTCTCTGGAAAGCTCACAAGAGAGGATGTAAAGAGGCTCATACTCCTCTCCGCAGGCATATTCTTCCTCAGTACGCTCCTCATAAACCTGCTCGCCTTTCTCCTCTCTCCGGTGGTGGTCTTCCTACTGTGGCTATACCCCTACTCAAAGAGGTTCACCCACTTTCCTCACCTCGTCCTCGGGGTGGTTTACCTTCTCATTCCCGTGGCGGTGGATGTAGCCCTCAACGCCCGTGTTTCCTTAGAGGCTCTCACCCTCGGGGTGGGTATGGCGTCGTGGGTGGCGGGTTTTGATATACTCTATGCCCTTCAAGACTATGAGTTTGACAGAGAGCACGGGCTCAAGTCGGTTCCTGTGAGGTTTGGAATAGAGAAGTCCCTAAAGTTCGCAAGACTCCTACACCTGATCACATTCCTCTCCCTTGTGCTCCTCGGGATTGAAAGCGAAAAGCTCGGTGCTGTGTACTTTATAGGTCTATCCGTACTCTCCCTCTTCCTCCTCTACGAGCACAACCTCATAAAGCCTCACGACCTATCAAAGATAAACAAGGCTTTCTTCACCGTTAACGGCTACGTTAGCATAGTCTTCTTCCTCACCGTCCTTCTGGACCAGCTCCTGTAATGAGCTCAAGAGTCCTGAGCAGATAGACGAACTCGTCTGGGTTGGCATAGGAGAGATTGACCTCGGTGCCTTTCAGGAAAGCTTCCCCTGCCTTCGGGTCTTTCACAGCCATAAGGTAGGCAATTATGTACCTTGATACCCTCTCCTTCACCGCTCCCCCGAGGGAGAGTACCCTCTTGAGGTCTTTCCTGTACCTTCTTTCCTCCCTTGCGAGTTCATGGAAGGCTAAGCTCAGAAAGGCTATATCCCTCCCGAAGTTGAGAAGCCCTCTCCTGCCTGTCCTGATGTCGTAGTACCTGTAGAGTCCCCCGGGAGTGAGGAGCTCTGAGAGTATGTAGTTTGCGCACCTTTGAATCTCATCAAGAAACCTTCTTTCTCCGGTCAGCCTGTAGAGTTCCAAGAGGGCAATCATAGTCTTGGCATTCTCCTCGGTTATTATCGCCGTGTCTGTGGGTGGTGGCTTTCTCCTCTTTCTCTCTTCAGGTTTTAGGTTGTAGTATGACGGGTCGGATATCTGGGCGTTCAGAAAGCAACCGCTTCGCGGTTCGTAGAGGATATTCTTCAAATAGCGGTAGGTACCCAAGGCTCTATCAAGGAAGAGCCTATCTTTATTCTTTTTGTAAGCTTCAAGGAGGGCTAACATCATCAGGCTGTTAACACCGAGCGTCTTTGAGGTCTCAAAGTAAATGTCGTAAGCCCTTGTCCTGTCGTAGAAGTTGAAAAAGCCACCGTCAACGCTGTCGTAAAGAAACTCTATGTCCTTCTTCAAGGAGAAGATAACCTCTTCAACCATGAGGTCCCTCTCAAGGAGGTAGATATAAGTTAGAGGGGTAGACCACTTGAAGGCTGTGCCCTCTGCGGAGGGTGAGCTGAATCCACCGAAGACGGGGTCATACCTTGTTCTAAGGTCGTAGAGGAAGTGTTCAAAAAGGAATCTGTAGGCTTTTCTGTTTACAGCGAGTAGTCTGTAAGTTTCCTTGCCAACCTCACGATACACGCCTCTGGCGAGAACTACCCTGAGGAGGTCTTTCAGATCTTCTGGTTTCAATGAGCCGTGAAATTTAAGCAATACCCTCCCCTCAGGGCTGAGAACAACCGTGAAGGGAGTACCCCTCCCTCCGAACTCAATGAAGAGCTTTCTCTCCCTGTCGCTGTCCAGCAGTAGAGGGATGAAGGAAGCCTCCAGAAGCCCCCTAACCTCCCCGAGAGAACTCTCGTACTCCCTGCACCAGCTACACCATACAGCGGAGAAGTATATAAACACAGGCTTACCATCCTCTTCAGCCTTTCTAACAGCTTCCCCGTAGTCACTGATCCAGACTATCCCGGCTACTTCC
>JALSTO010000238.1 GCA_026983685.1 Aquificaceae bacterium
TGGTCTGCCTATCCTATGCCAACTACTACTACGATTACGTGATGTGCAGGTATCTATCCGACAGACCTAAGGAGGCTGAACTTTACTGCCTCCAGGCAATTGAAGAGAAGCCCACACCCTCCCTCTACATGGACACCATAAGGCTTGAGATGGCTCTAAAGAAGACTGACAGAGCCCTATCCCTTGCAAAGGAGTATCTGAGGAGCTTTCCCGAAAGGGTTGAGCCCTACGTAGCTCTCTACAGCATATACAGGCTTGAGGGTAACAGGAAGAAAGCTCTCCGCATACTTGAGGAAGCCTATAAGAAGTTCCCCAAAAGCAAGGAGATTCTGATATTCCTTGCGGACGAGTACATAAAGACAAACCAGATGGAGAAGGCTAAGAAGGTCCTCCAGAGCTTTGCAAAGATGAGCCCGAACAACCCCTTCCCCTACTACCTTCTCGGACAGCTCTACCTGAGTGAGGGGAAAGTTGATAAGGCTATAGAGTATCTCCAGAAGGCTCTTGAGATAAGGAGAACCTTTGAGGCAGCTTTTGTGACCCTCGGCAAGATATACGAGAAGAGCGAGAAGTTCAGCGAGGCTGAAAAGCTATACAAGAGCATACTCAAGGAAGACCCAAACAACCGGTCAGCCCTTGAGAAGCTCGCCCAGCTCTACATGGCTACGGGCAGGATTCAGGAGGCTAAAGAGCTCTACAGAAAGCTCTACAAAATGGACCCGACCAACTACCAGTACAAACACCAGTATGCCCTTACACTGCTTCAGTCGGGAGAGTTTGAGGGTGCGAAGGAGATCCTCTCAGAGGTGTACAAACAGCATCCCGAGGATCTGAACGTAGCTTACTCTTACGCCCTCTCCTTAGAGCTCTCGGGAGAGCCGGAGAAGGCTGTAGAGATATACGAAAGATTGCACAAGCTCGTTCCAAACAACCAGAAGATAATAGAGAGGCTGACCAATACCTACATAGCCCTGAGAAAGCTTGAAAAAGCTCAAGAGATGATAGAGAAAGGACTCTCCCTGAATCCAGCAAATGTGAGATTGCTTATGCTCAAGGCTAACCTCCTTATGGAGAAGAAGGACTACGAGGGTGCCCTCTCAGTCCTCAACAGGGTAGTCTCAATAGCTCCGAGGGAGTACAGGGTTTACTTCCTGAGGGCTATCGTCCTTGACCAGCTCGGGAAGATAGTTGAGGCGGAGCAAAGCCTGCGTAGGGCGATCAAGCTCAATCCCGAAGACCCAGACCTCTACAACCACCTCGGATACTCCCTGCTTCTCTGGTACGGGAAGGCAAGACTTGATGAAGCGGAGGAGCTAATAAGGAAGGCTCTTTCAAAGGACCCCGATAATCCAGCCTACATAGACAGCATGGGATGGGTTTACTACATGAAAGGGGACTACGAGAAGGCTATTCAGTATCTGCTTGATGCTTTAAGAAGAGCACCTGATGACCCCGTGGTAAACGAACATGTTGGAGATGTCCTCCTGAAGATGGGCTACAGGGAAGAGGCAAAGAGATACTACGAATCAGCCCTGAAGCTCCTTGAGGAGGGTAAGGAGGGAGAGAAGGGGCAGAGGGAGAGGATTATTGAAAAGCTTAAGAAGCTGTAAGATAATAGTTCTATGAAGCGAGATTTTATTGACCTTTGGAACCTTGACCCAGACGAAGGGTGGCAGATAGTAAGGAGAACTAAAGAGATAAAGGAGAAGAGAGGGGAAGTCAGCGGGGTTCTGAAGGGAAAGAACTTTGCCCTTCTCTTCACAAAACCCTCCACGAGGACGCGGGTGTCCTTTGAGGTTGCAATAAGGGATATGGGAGGGAGCTCGTTGTTCCTTCAGGAGAGTCAGCTCCAGATATCAAGGGGGGAGGACGTCAAGGATACAGCCAGAACCCTCTCAAGGTATGTGGATGGAGTCATAGTAAGGAACCACTCCCACGTGTGGCTTGAGGAGTTCGCCCGGTGGTCTGGAGTCCCCACTATAAACGCCCTGACCGACAAATCCCATCCCTGCCAGATACTGAGCGATGTGTTTACACTCTACGAGAAGTATGGAGAAGATACAAAAAGGATAAAGATAGCCTATGTAGGAGATGGAAACAACGTATGTAACACATGGCTCGTTGGAGCAGGGCTTTTTGGACTCAACCTCTTTGTGGCAACCCCTGAGGAGCATACTCCTGACAGCTACTACCTTCAGGCGGGACTTGATCTGTGTGGCTTTACAGGTGGAAACATATACCTGACAACCAACCCCACCGAAGCTGTAAAGGAGGCGGATGTCGTCTATACCGATGTTTGGGTAAGTATGGGAGATAAGAATGAGGAGAAGAAGGAGGCACTCAAAGCCTTTCAGGTGAATGAAAAGCTCCTCTCCCACGCCAAACCGGAGGTCATAGTCATGCACTGCCTACCGGCAAAGAAGGGGGAGGAGATAACCGAGGACATCTTTGAGAGGTATGCGGACATCATATTCACTCAGGCGGAGAACCGCCTCCATTCCCAGAAGGCTCTATTAGAGTTCCTCTACGAGGAGAAATAGGCTCACTCAACGGTAACGGTCTTTGCCAGATTTCTGGGCTGGTCAACATCAAGACCGAGTCTGCTCGCTATGTAGTAAGCCAGCAGTTGCAGGGGAACCACCGTGACAAAGGGGGTGAAGTCCTCCTCAACGGGAGGAACGCTTATGAACTCCCTGCTCACCTTCTCAAGCCTCTCATCACCCTCAAAGCCCACAGAGATAACGATACCCTTTCTCGTCCTGACCTCCTCAACGTTGGATAGTGTCTTATCATAGACCCTGTCCTGGGGACAGACCACCACCACTGGCATGTTTTCATCTATCAGGGCTATCGGTCCGTGCTTCATCTCACCGGCTGGGTAGCCTTCCGCATGTATGTAGGATATCTCCTTGAGCTTGAGGGCACCTTCAAGGGCTATCGGGTAGCTCAGGTATCTCCCCAGATAGAGAAAGTCCTTCTTCTTCATGAACTTCTGGGCTATTCTCTCAACATCCTCAGCCTTCTCAAGGACAGCCTCTATCCTTGCAGGCATCTTCATCAGCTCAGCTATGAGCTTGTCCCTTTCCCCGTGGTTGGAAGCCGCGAGGAAGTACAGGGCTGTCAGCTGGGCTGTAAAGGTCTTGGTGGCAGCCACGCCTATCTCCGGACCTGCGTGGGTATGGAGAGTGTAATCCGCCTCCCTGTCTATTGAACTCCCTACAACGTTAACAACCGCAAGGGTTCTCGCACCCTTATCTTTGGCAAAGTTTATAGCAAACTTGGTGTCTATGGTCTCACCCGACTGGGATATGCCGATTATAAGGTCCTCCTCGCTGACGGGGAAATCCCCGTACCTGAACTCCGAAGCGTAAACTACCTCGGTGGGAACCCCCGTGTACTTCTCTATCCAGCTCTTTCCTATCAGACCTGCGTGATAGGAAGTCCCGCAGGCTATTACGAGGACCCTCCTGAACTCCTTCAGAGAGAAGGGAAGCTCTTCAGCTGGCGAAAGCAGTCCCCTGATGGTATCACCGACAGCCTTAGGTTGTTCGTATATCTCCTTAAGCATGAAGTGCTTGAACCCTGCCTTCTCCGCTGAGATGAGGTCCCAGGGGACTATGGTTATATCTTTGGTTATAGGATTTCCGTTGAAGTCATATATGTTAACCCCTTCTGGAGTCAGGTCCGCTATCTCCCCATCGCTCAGGGTTATAACCCTTCTCGTGTAGGGAAGTATGGCGGGTATATCCGAGGCCAAGAAGTTCTCCCCTTCAGAGATTCCAACCACGAGAGGGCTTCCCTGCTTCACCCCGATTATCCTGCCCGGCTCGTGGACGGTTATGACCGCAAAGGCGAAAGCACCCCTGAGCTTTTTTACCACCTCAAGGACAGCCTCAAGCAGGTCTCCCCTGTAGCTCTTAGCTATGAGGTGGGCTATAACCTCGGTATCCGTGTTGGACCTGAAGCTTACCCCTTCCCTTTCAAGTTCTCCCCTTAGCTCCAGATAGTTCTCTATTATCCCGTTGTGAACTACAGCGAACTCCCTCTTCTCGTCGGTATGAGGGTGGGCGTTCTCTGTTGAGGGCTCCCCGTGAGTAGCCCAGCGGGTATGGCCTATACCCGTTTTCCCCTCGTAGGGCTTGCCCCAGAGACTTTTTACCAGCTCCCTTATCTTGCCTACTCTCTTCTCAACTATAAGCCTTCCATCCTCTATTATTGCTACTCCTGCGGAGTCGTACCCTCTGTATTCAAGTCTTTCAAGCCCTCCCAGTATAAGCGGAAGAGCTGGCTCCTTTCCCGTGTAACCTATAATCCCACACATGGCACTATTCTACCCTCCCAATAGGCATTATATAAAGGGGTTCCTCTCCCGTCCTCGCACCAACTATCGCCTTCAGGTCTTCATCGTAAAAAGCTCCTATGACAACAGTCCCGAGACCCATGGCGGTAGCCTGAAGGTAAACGTTCTGGGCGGAATGCCCCACTTCGTTGAAGATGTATCTGATCCCTCTTCTACCGTACTTTCTCGTTGTCCTCTCCGGTATTGCAAAGAACAGGAGGACAAGGGGTGCAAGCAGTATCTGTTCCTGAGAGAGACCACATCTGAATATATCCTCAGCAAAGTTGCCCTTCTTTACCTCAAGGATTGAGTGCCTGTGGGGATCGTACCTGTAAATACCCGTATCAAGACCAAGGATTTTTGTGGCGTGGAAATACAGTTCAAGGGGGTAAAGGGCTCCAGCAGAGGGAGCTGTCCTAAAGCCGTAGGGGTCCGTAATACCCTGAGCGGACCACAAAAGCTGGGAGAGCTCCTTCAAGGTCAGGGGCTCGGGAAGATACTCCCTTACGGACCTCCTCTTCAGGAGAGCCTCCTCCACGCTCATCCTCCCCCTGTGCAGAGGTTGAGGAAGTTTAAGTGCCATAAGTTTAAAGATACATCTGGGATAAAATATTTTCTATGCTTTGGCAAAGGAGCGCCACGGAACTACTGGGGCTTATCAGAGAGAAAGAGATAAAACCCTCCGAAGTGGTTGAGTCCTTCCTCAGGAGGTTTGAGGAGACTGAGGAGAAGGTAAAGGCTTTCATAACACCCCTCTACGAGAAGGCTCTGAAGGAAGCGAAGGAGCTTGACCGCAGGGAGGCTTCGGGGAGGCTATTTGGTCTGCCGATAGCTATAAAGGACAACATAGTGATAAAGGGCGAGAGAACAACCTGCGGTTCAAAGATACTTGAGAACTTTGTATCTCCTTACGATGCCACGGTTATAGAGAGACTTCGCAGAGAAGGAGCTCTCTTTGTGGGAAAGACCAACCTTGACGAGTTTGCCATGGGTTCTTCTACCGAACACTCAGCCTTCTTTCCTACAAGGAACCCCTGGGACAGGGAGAGGGTACCCGGAGGATCCTCTGGTGGCTCTGCTGCAACGGTTGCCCTCCTTTCCTCTCCCCTATCGCTGGGTTCGGATACAGGAGGTTCAATAAGACAGCCGGCGAGCTTCTGCGGTGTGATAGGTATAAAGCCTACCTACGGAAGGGTCTCAAGGTACGGACTCGTAGCCTTTGCCTCCTCCCTTGACCAGATAGGAGCCTTTGGGAGAAGAACCGAAGACATCGCTCTTCTGCTTGAGATCATAAGCGGGCATGACCCGAGGGATTCAACCTCCGCCAAGGTCCCCGTCCCGAGCTTTACCGAAGAGATGAAGAGAGATATAAAGGGGCTCAGGGTTGGTCTTCCAAAGGAGTTCTTTGAGTTTGAGGTTCAGAAGGAGGTAAAGGAGGTATTTGAGAAATTTGTAAAGGAGCTCGGAGGTCTCGGGTGCGATGTTGTTGAAGTGTCCCTCCCTCACGTTAAGTACGCTATACCAGCCTACTACATAGTTGCCCCTTCGGAGGCATCCTCTAACTTAGCCCGCTACGACGGCGTTCGCTACGGATACAGAACTAAAGATTACAACAACCTTCTTGAGATGTACTCAAAGACACGGGACGAGGGATTCGGTCCTGAGGTAAAGAGGAGGATAATGCTCGGGACCTTTGCCCTCTCCGCTGGATATTACGATGCCTACTACCTGAAGGCTCAGAAGGTCAGGAGGCTGATATACGAGGACTTTATGAACGCCTTCAAGGAGGTTGACCTTATAGCGAGCCCAACAACCCCTACCCTTCCCTTCAAACTGGGGGAGAGGCTTGACGACCCCATAAAGATGTACCTCTCCGACGTTCTCACCGTGCCTGTGAACCTTGCGGGACTGCCGGGCATATCGGTGCCTATAGGATGGGTGAATGACCTCCCCGTGGGAGGTCAGCTAATAGGAAAACCCTGGGACGAGGCTACCCTTCTCAGGGTCTCTTACGCCTGGGAGCAGGTATTCAGACACTACGAGAAGATACCTATGGTATGAGGATACTCTCCCTTGACACCTCCTTCTCCTTCTTCAACCTCTCCATAGTTGAGGATGGCAGGGTGAAGCTCATTCACTATCTTGACTCGGAAAAAAAGACCTTAGAGAACCTACCGAAGGTCCTTTCTGAGCTCTGCATAAAGCCCGAAGACTTTGACGCCTTCGCTGTATCGGTAGGTGTTGGCTATCTGACCTCTGTGAGGATAGGTGTGACCTTCATGAAGACGACCGCATACCTTCTGAAGAGGCCCATAGTCTCTTACGAGAACCTCTATCTGTTGGGTAGATTCAGCTGTGCTGGGGAGAGGAGAATACCTTACCTCAAAGTGAGCACAAACCTATTTTACAGGGTCTTTGAGGGAGATGGGTATTCTGAAGTGAAGATATACAGAGGAGAGAAGCTCAGAGGTCTGGGTATAAGCCTTGGGCTGTTCTCACAGGATAAGGTAGGTGACAGGCAGTTCTTTCATCCCTTCTTTCCCTTCTCAGCCTATGGAGGGCTATATGCCTATGAGTTCCTGAACGAAAGACCGGAGGGGGAAAACGTCTTTGAGATAGAGCCTCTCTATCTCAAGCCCCCCGCCTAAGTTATCTCATCCTCTTTCTCGGTGATCTCCCTTGGGGGTTTCTCGGCGGGCACTGGCTCAGTCCGCTCGCCTCTGCTGAAGAGAAGGGTAAAGCAGAATAAGTTCAGACCAAGTATAAAGCCCCATGAAAGCATCATGAAGAGGAAGGCATCTCCGTCCATGAACTCAATTGTATCTTATTATCCTGACCTTCTCCAAGGTTATCAGCCCACCCTCAACAAGGCTGGATATCTCGGGGAGGACTTCCTCTATCTTCTCTTCACAGTCTATGATCTCCACAACAACGGGGAGGTCGGAGGATATTCCCAGAAGCCTCTGGCTGTGTAGCTCACCCGTCTTGCCGTATCCAAGTATCCCCCTGAAGACCGTAACCCCCGCAACACCCCTCTCTTTGCAGAGCTCCGTTATGAACTTGTAAAGGGGCTTTCCTTCCCTCCTCTCTCCCTCCTTTATGAAGATGCGAACCAGAATCGCCTCCCTGCACTTCATACCAGCCTCCCGAGGTTGTAGCCCAAAAGGGTCATGATTATCCCTATCACGTTCGTTCCTAGCACGTAGCCGAGGAACTTTGTGGTCTCGCCATCCATAAGGAGGTTGAGGCTCTCGTAGGAGAAAGTTGAGAAGGTTGTAAAGCCCCCAAGGAAGCCCGTTATTATGAAAGCCCTTACCTCTGGGGAGATAGCCATCCTCTCAACGAGGTAGGAGAAGGCAAAACCTATGAGAAAGGCACCCAGAATATTAACGGCTAACGTTCCGATGGGGAACTCTATACCTGCCCTCGTCTGTACCACCTTGGAGAGGAAAAACCTCAGGATGGAGCCCGCAGATCCACCGAGGGCGATGGCGATTATCAGTCCCATACTCTTGCCTCCTCCATGCTGATAAGTCCTTTCCTGACGTACCTGCCTATATCTTCAACTATCTCTTCTACCATGCTTTCCTCAGTCACGAACTCAACTACCACGGGCAGACCGTAGGACAGGGCTTCAATCCCTTCGTAGTGATACTCTCCGGTAGTCCCGTAACCGAGGATAGCCCTCAGAACGACCGCTGTAGGAACACCCTTTTCCCTTAGAAGCTCAACAACCTTCTCGTAAACAGGGCTACCCTCTATTTCCTCATCCTCTCTCAGGAATACCCTCACGAGAACTCCCATCGGGCTTTATTTTAAAATCAATAGGCATGAACGAGTCCATACTTTTGGAGATCAACGGAAAGAGAGTCCGACTCAAGGACTTCCCGATGAGAGCGCTTAGAGGAACAGTCTTGGGCTTTATCAAAAGCTTGAACCTTGAGGAGGAGCCGAAGGAGGTAAAGATAGTTATAAGGCTGGATGAAGAGGATAGTTCAAAGTCTTGAATTCACAGTCACCGAAGAGAAAGCAGGAGAACGTCTTGACAACTTCCTCGTGAAAGCCTATCCAGAGCTATCAAGGACTTACATAAAGAAGCTCATAGAGGAAGGATTCGTTCTGGTAGAAGGACAGAGGAGAAAGCCTTCTTACAGGGTAAGGAAGGGAGAGGAAGTGCTCCTCAACGTACCAGAACCAGAATCCTTTGAGGTAGAAGCTGAAGATATACCTTTAGATATAATCTACGAGGATGAGGACATAGTAGTTCTTATAAAGCCCTGCGGGCTTGTGGTACATCCATCTCCGGGCTACAGCTCGGGAACCCTCGTAAACGCCCTTCTTTACCACATCGGAAAGCTTTCATCAACTGGCGGGGTTGATAGACCCGGAATAGTTCACAGGCTTGACAAGGAAACCGCAGGTCTAATGGTTGTGGCAAAGAACGACAGAGCCCACAGGAGTCTGGTCCAACAGTTTGCAACGAGGAAGACAGAGAAACTTTACAGGGCTCTGGTCAAGGGTATTCCCCGTCAAAGGCACGGACTCATAGAGCTCCCCATAGGGAGACATCCCGTTGATAGAAAAAGGTTCTCCGTCAGAGCTAAGACATCAAAACCCGCAAAGACCGAGTTCTGGGTTCTGGAGGAGTTCAAATGGTTAGATATGTCCCTGCTGAAGGTGAAGATATACACGGGAAGAACCCACCAGATAAGGGTGCACCTGTCTTCTATCGGGCACCCCATAGTAGGCGACACAACCTACGGTTTTAAAAAGAGCTCTGCCCCTGCCGAGTTACTTCCTCTGCTCGGTGAGTGCAATATGCTCGTCGCTTACAGACTCGGCTTTTATCACCCCACAAGGGGTAACTGGGTGGTGTTTGAGATAGAGGACCCTCAGCCCTTCAGAGGCGTTCTTGAGAAGGTGAGGGAGCTACAGGGTTCCCTTGGTTGAAGGTACATCGCCTCCAACT
>JALSTO010000239.1 GCA_026983685.1 Aquificaceae bacterium
CTCCTCCTCCCTAAAGATACCCAAGCTGAAGGAGAGCTCCCTTGAGGAAAGTGGTTTGTAGGTCAGTATCCTTACTCCGTTGATCCCTATATCTTCCGTTGTGTAGGGTATGAACTCACCACCAGAAAATGCCATCCCAGGAAGATGGACCTCAAACCTTTTCTCCCTCTTGGGCTTCTTTCCTTGAAGGAGAGAGAAGAGGCGCGATAGAGGGGTATCTGAGGGAACATCCCTGTGCTCCATATACTTCTTTAGGAGGAATCTGAAGTTAAAGAGGTTCACCCTCTTTTCGGTTGAGCTATCCAGCTTTCCGAATCTAACACCGACCCTGCTCACATCAATGCTGTCTATCCTGCTAGAGTAAAGGACTTCCCCTTCCAAGAGGAGTTCCTCATCCTGAAACTCAAGACTGAGCTCAACCTTATCCCCTTTCTTGACCGCCTTCTGAGACAGAAGGGCTACTCCCCTCTCGTTCAGGTCCTCAAGGGTTACAGCGGTCCTCGTTCCGTTCATCCTCATCAGGGCGGGGAAGTTAGCTGGAAACCTGAAGATACCCCTAAGATTCTTTCTTCCGATAGACCAGAGAACGCAGGCAGAAGCCACTCCGCTGTTTAACAGAGCCCAGAAGATGTTTGCCGCATACACCCCCTCCTGGTGGACATTATTAAAGTTCAGGAGTGCATAACCCACACCCGTCAGGCTCACACCCAGAACGCCCAGCTGGGGCAGGAGTTCCTTAAGTTTCGTTGAGCCTCCGTTCCTCTTGTCAGTTACCTTGAAATTCAGCTTCTTCCCGAGTCCGAAAACGGACTTCATGAAGGAGAAGAACCTCGCCATGTTGTACTGCTCAAGGAGGAGGAGCTTTCCATGACCACGGGACATCTCCTCAAAAGCCCAGAGGGAGAGAAAGAGATGAGGAAGGAACACGGGAAGAAACTCTTTCATGCCCACACTTATGGGATAAACCCCTGTGAAGAGAACAACAGCAGGCGATACGTAAAATATAGCCTTCTGAAAACCATCAAGGTATGTGGTCATTGAGGCAAAGTAGTTTATCCTCTGAGGTAGGCTGAGCCCTTTTATTAAGAGAGGGTTTTCTCTGAAGAAAACCTGCATGGCTCCTTGACCCCACCTCTCCCGCTGGGTTCTGTAAGGTGTGAAGGTAGACGGTGCAATACCGTAGGCGAGTGTCTTTGGATGATATACCGACTTCCAGCCCTTAGCGTGGAGTCTGAGAGAGGTATGAATGTCCTCCGTTACTGTTCCTGTTGCAAAGTCACCTATGTCTTCAAGGGCTCTTCTCCTCAAGACAGCACAGCTTCCGCAGAAGAAAGAAGAGTTGTGCCGATCTTTGCCCCTCATTATCACCTTGAAAAAGAGACTTTGCTCACTCCAGAGTTTTCCCTTTGTTATCCTGTGCTGGTAGGAGTCAATGTTGTAAAAGTCCTGAGGTGTCTGGACAAAGGCTACCTTCTCGTCTTCAAAGTAGCCGAGGGTCTCATCAAGGAAGTCGGGTTCTGGGACGTGGTCCGCATCAAAGACCGCTATGAAGTCTCCCTCCGTTCTTGAAAGGGCGTTGTTGAGGTTTCCTGCCTTCCCATTTTTATTTACAGCCCTTGATATGTACTCACAGCCGAGCTCATCACAGAGCTTCATAACTTCAGGTCTGTTCCCGTCATCAAGGACGTAAGTCCGATGGGGATACCTAATACTGAGGGCTCCTTGGATCGTCTTTTTCAGTATATGCAGGTCCTCGTTCAGTGTTGGTATGAAAACATCAACCTTCAGTCCTTCCTTGGGAGGTTTTGGAGACCTTTCTGGGAACTTCCAGACCATGTAAAAGAACATGAGACTGGCGATGAAGCCGTAAAGCTCAGCTCCGTAGAGAATGGTTGAGAAGATCATGGCTTCTCTGTTCAAGGTGCCGAGCCTCCAAAAGAGGTAATAAAGAGAAACCCCTACCGACAGGATAACCAAAGCTCTC
>JALSTO010000240.1 GCA_026983685.1 Aquificaceae bacterium
CCCATAGACGATAAGCACATATACGATAAGAAGAACTTGTTCAACAGGATACTGATAATGATGGGGGGAAGGGCTGCGGAGGAAGTCTTCTACGGCAAGGAGGGTATAACTACTGGAGCGGAAAACGACCTCCAGAGGGCTACGGAGCTTGCCTACAAGATGGTCTCCATGTGGGGAATGAGCGATAAAGTTGGTCCGATAGCCATAAAGAGGGTGAACAACCCCTTCCTTGGAGGGGTGTCCAACAGCATAGACACGAGCCCCGAGCTCCTGAAGGAAATAGACGAGGAGGTCAAAAAGATACTGACGGAAGCTTACGAGCTGGCAAAGAGCACGGTAGAGGCTCACAGAGAACCGCTGAAAGCGGTCGTTAAGAAGCTCCTGGAGAAAGAGTCAATAACATGCGAGGAGTTTGTTGAGATACTTAAGCTCTACGGTGTAGAGGTGAAGACAGGCTGTAAGAAGGAAGATTCTAAAACCTTTGAGGCAAGTAAGAAAGAGACCAAGGAAGAGAAGGAGGTTGTCTGATGGGAATGACGATCACCGAAAAGATACTTGCGGATCACGCGGGTAAAAAGGAGGTAAGAGCGGGCGACCTCATAACCGCTAAGATTGATCTCGCCATGGCGAACGATGTTACCGCACCCTTAGCTATCAAGATACTTGAGAAGCACGGAATTGATAAAGTCTTTGACCCCAACAGGATAGCACTTGTCCTCTCTCACTTCGTTCCTGCCAAGGATATAAAGTCCGCGGAGCAGGCAAAGGTGGTGAGAGATTTTGCGAAAAAGCACGGGATAAAGTGGTTCTTTGAAGAGGGAGAAGGAATAGAGCACACCATACTGCCCGAGAGAGGGATAGTTGTTCCCGGAGATCTGGTTGTCGGAGCGGATTCCCACACCTGCACCTACGGTGGGATAGGAGCTTTCGCCACGGGAGTTGGCTCAACCGACATAGCCTACGCCATGGCTACCGGAGAGATATGGCTCAGGGTTCCGGAGTCAATGAAGTTCATCTTTTACGGAAAGCCAAAGCCCTGGGTTATGGGAAAGGACCTCATACTCCATACCATAGGACAGATAGGAGTAGATGGAGCCCTCTACAGGGCTATGGAGTTTGAGGGAGAAGCTATAAGGGAACTCTCCATTGAGCAGAGACTCACGATAACCAACATGGCGATAGAGGCTGGAGGCAAGAGCGGGATAATAGCCCCCGATGAAAAGACTATTGAGTACGTTAAAGAGAGGGCACAGAAAGAGTGGAAGGTCTATGAGAGCGACCCAGATGCCCAGTATCACTCGGTCTATGAATGGGACGCCGGGGAGATAGAACCCCTCGTAGCCTGGCCTTACCTACCCTCAAACGTCCATCCCGTGAGCGAATCAACCCACATAAACATTGATCAGGCTTTCATAGGCTCATGCACCAATGGGAGGATTGAGGACCTGAGGATCGCAGCCAAGGTTTTTGAGTCCGCCATGAAGAAGGGAAAGAAGGTCCATCCCTACGTCAGGTGCATAGTAATTCCCGCTTCCAAGAGTGTCTATCATCAAGCTCTCCACGAGGGGCTTATAGACATATTCATAGAAGCTGGGTGTGTAGTCTCAACCTCAACCTGCGGTCCGTGTCTCGGAGGACACATGGGTGTCCTTGCGGAGGGAGAGAGGTGCATATCAACCTCCAACAGGAACTTCCCGGGAAGGATGGGTCATCCCAAGTCCGAGTCCTATCTCGCAAACCCTGCCGTGGTTGCAGCGAGCGCAGTTCTCGGCAGGATAGCCCATCCTGAAGAGGTCGTAAAGGCTGAGGAGCTGGTGGAGGCTTCCTGAAGGCACCTTTTCACCTATAATAAATCCCGGATGCTCGGGATAATAGGAGGAAGCGGGCTTTATGAGCTTGAGGGACTCAGGGTAAAGGAAGAAAAGGTTATAAAAACCCCCTTCGGAGAACCCTCCTCACCGGTTGTGATAGGGGAGATCGGAGGCAGAGAGGTAGCCTTCCTCTCAAGGCACGGCAGAGACCACTCCTATCCTCCCCACCTCGTTCCTTACAGGGCAAACCTCTGGGCTCTGAGGGAGGTGGGCGTGAAGAGGGTTCTGGCGGTTTCCGCTGTCGGTGGTATAAACAAGCTCTTTGGTGCGGGCGACTTCGTTATCGTTGACAGCTTCCTTGACTTTACCAAACAGAGGAAGTCAACTTACTACGAGGGGAGGTTTTCCGTTCAGGTGGAAGGTCAGAACGAGGTTGCAAGGCTTCTGAGGGAGAAGAAGGTGGTTCACATAGATGTCTCTGACCCCTATTGCCCTGAGATGAGAAAGCTTCTGATTGAGATAATGGAGAAACAAAGGCTCAGGTATCACCCTGCGGGCGTTTATGCTTGTACAGAAGGTCCGAGGTTTGAGAGCACCGCTGAGATAAGGATGTTGGAAAGGCTCGGTGCGGATGTCGTTGGTATGACGGGATACCCAGAGGTAGTGCTGGCAAGAGAGCTCACGATGTGCTACGCTTCCATCTGTGTGGTCGCCAACCCTGCCGCGGGGATATCAACCCAGAGGCTCACAAGCGATGAGGTCTTGGAGCTAATGGGAAGGAAGGAAAGGGAGGTCAAAGCGGTTATATCCTCTTTCGTCTATATGCTACCCCCTGAGAGGGGGTGTGAGTGTGAAAAGGTCCTTGAGGGAGCTGAGGTGTGATGGAGGAGGTCTTCAATCAGGAGGTTGTAAAGGAGCTCGGCTTCGGCGGGGCGATGGGTTTTCTTGTGGGCTTTACCCTTAAAAGGGTCTTCAAGCTCTTAGCCTTCATCCTCGGGCTCTACATACTGAGCCTTATATGGCTTGCGGACAATGGTATTCTCACGGTAAACTGGGAAGCTCTCGGCAAGTTCGTGAGCGGATTCTTTACCTCCTTTGATAGCTTTGCAAGGAACGCAGTCAGGACCGTATCCTTCGGGGGGAGCTTCGCGGTAGGACTTGCTCTCGGCTTGAAAGTATAATATTGGCGATGGAAAGGGAAAGGTGGGCGACCCGGATAGGTCTCATCCTCGCTATGGCGGGAAATGCAGTTGGACTGGGTAACTTCCTCCGATTTCCAGTTCAGGCAGCGGAGAACGGCGGTGGCGCCTTCATGGTTCCCTACATAGTATCCCTTCTCTTGATAGGGATACCCCTCATGTGGGTGGAGTGGGCTATAGGGAGGTACGGGGGTTCTAAGGGGCATGGGACAACGCCTGCTATATTCGGACTTCTGTGGAAGAACAATCTCTCAAAGGTTGTGGGTGTCTTCGGTCTCTGGATACCCCTCGTGGTTATAATCTACTACCTCTACATAGAGTCCTGGACCCTTGGCTTTGCGATAAAGTTCCTTCTCGGACTCGTTCCCTCAGTGCCGGCGAACGGAACAGACCCGGACACCTATCTAAAGCCCTTCAGGGAGTTCCTCACAGCCTACGTAGGCACGGGTGAGGACATAATCTCTCCCTCCCTTTACGCCTACGGCGTATTTCTGATAACAGCCCTTATAAACGTCTGGATACTGAGCAAGGGTGTGTCCGGCGGTATAGAGCGTTTTGCTAAGATAGCCATGCCCACCCTCTTTCTGCTCGCCGTCATCCTTGTGGTCAGGGTCTTCCTCATAGAGACGGAGCACGGAACAGCCCTTGAAGGGCTCAACTTTCTCTGGAAGCCTGACCTTTCCAAGCTGACGGACCCGGGAGTCTGGATAGCAGCCTCGGGGCAGATATTCTTCACGCTGAGCCTCGGCTTCGGTGCAATAATAACCTACGCCTCTTACATCAGAAGGAACCAGGATATAACCCTCAGCGGTCTGACAGCTGCATCACTGAATGAAACCGCAGAGGTCGTCTTAGGGGGTTCCCTGGCGATCCCCGCAGCGGTAGCCTTCTTCGGAGTTGCAAATGCGGTTGCCATAGCCAAGTCTGGAGCTTTCAACCTCGGTTTCATAAGCCTGCCGGCTATATTCGCCAACATGCCTGCGGGTACATTCCTGGGATTTCTGTGGTTCTTCCTCCTTTTCTTTGCAGGTCTGACTTCTTCCTTAGCTCTGATGCAACCTCTGATAGCCTTCTTTGAGGATGAATTCGGTCTTTCCCGCAAACACTCTGTTCTGATAACTGCGGGAATAGTCTTCTTCAGCGCTCACTTAGTCATATTTCTGAACCGTTCCTTAGATGAGATGGACTTCTGGGCTGGGACGATAGGGGTCGTCTTCTTCGGTCTCCTTGAGCTGGTCATCTTCATGTGGCTCTTCGGAGGTAGCAGGGCTTGGGAAGAGATAAACAGGGGCGGGATAATAAAGGTTCCGAGGTTCTACTACTACATCATGAGGTACATAACTCCCCTCTTCCTTATAATCCTCTTGGGAGCCTGGGCTTTTGAATACGTACCGAAGGTGCTCTCAGAAACTCACTGGACCGTTTGGGTGACGAGGTTCTACATAGGTGGGCTCTTTCTATTCCTGACCCTGCTCGTGTTCGTTGCAGAGAGAAGAAAGCCTAAGGAGGTAGTCTGTGAATAGGGTAATGATATTTCTACTTTCCTTCTACTTCGGTCTCGGTTCTTTCTTCAGCTATATAGTTGCCCCCGAGCTCTTCAGGAGCCTGGAAAGGAGCGTGGCGGGAGGCATCGTTGAGAAGGTTTTCCCCCTTTACTTCGGAGTTGGTCTCGGAACTGTGGGAATATCCCTTCTTATAGGGATAACATCAAAGATGAGCAGGTTTCTGCTCCTGCTTTTGGCTATAAACTTTCTCGTTCTACTATACCTTGAGTTCAAGCTCGTTCCACAGGCTCACGCCCTCAAGGTGGCTGGCTCACCGGAGTTTGCAAGGGCTCACCTGATGTCGGTTATACTGAGCATGGTCTCTCTCTTTCTAACCTTCGGCTCAATAGTTTATCTTATAGTTAAGACAAAGGATGCTGGTTCTTAGACTCTCGGACATTCCCGTTCCCAAGACCAACAGGTACATAAGGAAAAAGGGCGGTAAGGTATTCAAACCCCCGAGGGTAAAGAACTGGGAGGTGAAAGCACTCTGGGAGATAAGGGAGCAGTATTCGGGAGAGCCCATTGATAGGAAGGTTTCGGTTAATATAACCCTCATACTTCCAAACCACAGGAAGAGAGACATAGACAATATGCTAAAGAGCCTCTGGGATATCCTTGAGAAAGGTGGCGTTCTCAAGAACGACAACCTCATATACGAGGTAAGGACGGTAAAGAAGGTAGTAAAGGGAGAAAGGGGAGTCCTGATAGAGATAAAGGAGTTCAGGGAAGAAGGGTAAGGAGCTTCTCACAGGCTTCTTCTATACTCATGTTGGTGAGGTTTATTTCAACCCAGCCCTGCCTACGGAACCATCTTTTCTGTCTCTTTGCATACTCCTTCGTATTTTTCACTATTTCCTCCACAGCTTCCTCAAGGCTTACTTCACCCTTGAGGTAGGGAACAAGCTCCTTGTAGCCTATAGCTTGAGAAGAGGTCAGGAAACCCTCAAAGCCTTTATCAAGCAGTCTTTTAACTTCATCAACCAGCCCTTTCTCAATCATTCTATGAACCCTTATCTCTATCCTCCTTGAGAGCTCATCCCAGTCCCTTGACACGTAAACCCCTAAGTAATTGAACTTTGGTTTATCCCAGCGGTGAAAGGAAGAGAAAGCTCTCCCTGTCTCAAGGAACACCTCAAGGGCTCTCACAGACCTCCTCAGGTCGTTGGGGTGTATCTTTCTCGCATAAATGGGGTCAATCACGCTCAGCTTCCTGTGAAGGTGTACCCTTCCCCTCCTTTCCGCCATACTGTACAGCCTCTTCCTTAGCTTCCAATTCGGTGGAGGTGTTTCCTCTATCCCGTAGAGGAGAGCCTGAAGGTAGAGATAGGTTCCTCCGCAGACTATCGGGAGCTTTCCCCTTCTTCTTATGTCCTCTACAGCCTCGCTCGCCTTTCTTTCAAAGAGCTTTGCGTCAAAGTACTCTCCGGGCTCCGCTACATCTATGAGGTGGTGTCTCACCCTTTTTAGGCATTCAGTAGGCTTGGCTGTTCCTATGTCCATCCCCCTATAAATCGCCATTGAGTCCGCACTCACTATCTCCCCGCTTACACGCTCGGCCAGACAGCAGGCGAGCTCCGATTTGCCCGTTGCGGTCGGTCCGCCGATTATCAGAAGGTCCAACATTCTTGAAAACTGAAGCCCGTAGATAGATAATAATATACTGCCCTGAACGGGGTGTAGCTCAGGTGGCAGAGCGTCGGCTTTGGGAGCCGAAGGTCGCAGGTTCAAGTCCTGCCACCCCGATAAGGTAGGGCCCGTAGCTCAGATGGATAGAGCAGGGGATTTCTAATCCCCAGGTCGGAGGTTCGAGTCCTCCCGGGCCCGCTTCACCTACCCCCATCTGAGCTTCTTACGAAGTATTTCAAAGAAGCCTTTTTCTGGGTGGAGGTATATCTCACAGAACTTCCTTGACTTTTCTATCTCAACCACATCCCCCTTTTTAAGATACATGCCCTCTTGCCCGTCCATAGTCAGGTAGCAGGCTCTGTTCTCCGATAGGACCCTCAGACGCACAGAAAAGCGGGAAGGTAAGACAACGGGCCTGTTGGACAGCGTATGAGGGCATATTGGAACGAAGAGAATGTTCTCAGAGTCAGGGTATATTATCGGACCACCTGCGGATAGAGCGTAGGCTGTTGAACCCGTAGGGGTTGAGATTATGACCCCGTCTCCGTATATATGCACCATGAAGCTGTCGTTTGCGAACACCTCTATCTCCATTATCCTCGCTATAGCACTTTTTGAAACTACAACGTCGTTCAGATAGTTCCCGAGGAACCTCCTTACCTTACCTCTGAGAAGGTAAGTTGAGAGCATCATCCTTCTCTGCTTCTTTATCCTCCCGGCGAGTATCTCCCTTATAAGGTCAACAGCCTCGTGTCTCTCCACCTCTGTCAGAAAGCCAAACCTCCCCTCATTAACACCCACGAGGGGGATACCGAACCTTGAGGCTATCCTTGCTCCTGCAAGGAATGTACCATCTCCTCCCACGACAACCATCAACCTGTAGCCTTTCAGATTGAGGTTAACCTTAGCCTCCGGCTTATTTAGAATCTCTAAAACACTGTGTCCCTTTTCCTTCAGAAATTCCTTTATCTCTGAGGAGGTGGCTCTTGCCTTTTCCGAGTCCTTTACGAAGAGAGCTATCTTGCTCATACCAATTCGTCTATTATCTCGCAGAGGACATGACCGAGGGTTATGTGGCATTCCTGAATTCGGGGTGTTTCGTAGGAGGGAACTATGAAGGAGTAGTGAGCAACCTCTGCCAGCTTTCCTCCGTTCCTTCCGGTAAAGGCAACGGTTGTAGCTCCGAGGTCGTGCGCCTTCTTGATAGCCCGAAGGACGTTCTCAGAGTTTCCCGAGGTAGATATGCCTATAGCTACATCTCCGGGAGTGCAGAGAGCTTCAACCTGCCTCTCAAAGACGTTATCAAAGCCATAATCGTTCCCGACAGCGGTGAGTATTGATGTATCCGTAGTTAGAGCTATCGCCGGTAGCCCTTTCCTCTCCTTTTTATACCTTCCCACTATCTCCGCCGCAATGTGCTGGGCGTCTGCAGCGCTCCCTCCGTTTCCGAAGAGGAGTATCTTGTTCCCATCTTTGATAGCTGTAGCCATTATCCTGCCGACCTCTAAGATAGTTTCCTTGTACAGTTCAAGGAAGGCGAGCTTTACCTCAGCACTCTCCTTAAAGGAGGAGATTATCTTTTCAATCATACTGTTATCATTTTAACTAAACCCACGCCTTAAGTCCCCCTTTCCGTAAGGGAGGGGATACAGGGCGTCGTTTGTGAAGGGCGTTGACAGGCAGTTGGTTCTTCCATAGATTATTATCGCGGAATACCAGTTAGATGGATGTGAAACGCTATGTCCAAAGTCAAGGAAGAAACTAAGTTCTTGCTGACCTACAAGTTCAGAGCTTATCCTTCAGCCCTGCTGGAATACAAAATGGAGAACTGGCTCTATATCCTGCACAATCTCTACAATCACGCTCTTGAAGAAAGAAAAAAAGCATGGAAAGAGGAAAAGAAAAGCATTACATACTCAAACCAGCAAAATGCTCTTCCCAAACTCAAGGAAAAAGACCCCTCCTTAAAGCTTGTCCACTCTCAAGTCCTTCAGGACTGTCTAAGAAGAGTTGATAATGCTTTCCAGAAGTTCTTCAGAAAAGAAGTAAAATATCCAAAGAAGAAAAAGCTCTCCAAATACAGTTCCTTTACCTTTCCGCAGGTTTGGATGAAGCAGAAAGGAAGGCTTGTAGAGGTTATCAAGCTTGAGAAAAAGAGTGGCAGGTTCGCATACCTGCACCTTCCAAAACTCGGGAAACTCAAGATTAGACTCCACAGAGAGATAAACTGGACAAAGGCAAGGACTGTCACGGTAAAGAGAGAACCGTCAGGAAAGTGGTATGTTTGCGTAACGGTGGAGATAGAGCTTGATGAAGTGCTCAGAGAAGCTCAGGAAAAAACAGTGGGGATAGATCTCGGGGTAAAAAACCTTGCGACCACTTCAGAGGGTGAGTTTATAGAGCACCCTAAGTTTTTGCAGAGACTTGAGAAGAGGCTCAAAAGAGAGCAAAAGAAACTCTCAAGAAAAGAGAAAGGCTCAAACAATTGGGAGAAGCAAAGGAAGAGAGTGGCAAAAATTCACGAGAAGATGAGGAATGCAAGGAGGGACTTTCTGCACAAGCTATCAAGACACCTTGTAAACAATTATGACCACATCAGCTTTGAAGACCTTGACATAAAGGGACTTGTTCAAAGCAGCAACTTAGCAAAGCTTATACTTGATGCAGGATGGAGGGCACTCATCACCTTTGTCACCTACAAGGCTGTAATGGCGGGGGCAAGGGTGGTGAGGGTTGACCCGTCCTATACGACTCAAGACTGCTCTGTATGCGGTTTTAGAGTTCCCAAGACTTTGGCTGAGAGACTTCATGAGTGTCCAGAATGCGGGGCTATTATGGACAGGGATTACAATGCGAGTGTGAACATTTTGCAAAAAGGTCTCGCCCGCCTTAAGGGCGGTAGGGTCGGGGCGACCCAAGCTAAAGCCTGTGGAGAGGGCTCTGGCGGGGTCTCCTCACAGGAGGGGACTAGTCACCCCTCGTTGAAGCAGGAATCCCATTGCGGGTCTTTCGGGTGGGATTATATTCCCTACCGGAAGCTCCGTCCGTGAGGACGGAGAGGTTCACATCATG
>JALSTO010000241.1 GCA_026983685.1 Aquificaceae bacterium
TTCTGAAGCTCGGAACCTTTTACATGCTGATCACCAACTTCTCCCTATCCCTTCTGTGGCTCGCCCTTATTCTTCCCTGGCTTTCAAGCCTGAAGGGGGAGGTTGGCTGACAGCTTTGCCCTGCACCCATCGCAGAAATCCCTCCCCTTTCTGTCAACCTCTGTTAAAGAGTTGGAAAAGCTCATTACGCATGTGGGGTCAGGACAGTGGGTTAGACCGAAGGTGTGTCCGAGCTCATGGTTCACCTCCTTGAAGGTCCTCTCAAAGGTCAGCCTCTCGTCGGGGTCTCTGAGCCTGTGGATGCTTACCACAGCGTTTTTCCCACCGAGCTGTGCCTCACCGAAGACGAAGTTGAGCCCCTCTTCGTAAAGGTCAAAGCCCACCACAGCTACGAGCTTTATCAGATCGGGAAAGTCAAACCTGCTCAGGTATTCAAGTAGCGTTCCAGCATGGAACTGTCTTCTTTGAGGGTTGAAACCCAGCTTGGGAGGAAAGGGCACCGAGGATATCCTCACCTCAATCCCGAATATCTCACGGACATTCCGGGCGGAGGCTATGAGAATCCTATTTTCAACACCGCCGAAGGCGGTCATGTATATAAACCCCACCCTTTAGATTTTATCAGGCTCCTGCGGGGTGGAAAGGGCTTCCCTGGGGATTTATATTTATCTGCTATGGGGTTCAATCTCGGAATAGTCGGGCTTCCGAACGTGGGTAAGTCAACCCTCTTCAATGCCCTCACTCAGACTGCAAAGGCGCAGGCTGCCAACTATCCCTTCTGCACCATTGAGCCCAACGTCGGAGTAGTAGAAGTTCCCGATGAGAGGCTTTACAGAATTGCGGAGCTTGAGAGGTCAAAGAAGATAACCCCCACCTTCATAGAGTTTGTGGACATCGCCGGGCTTGTCAGGGGTGCGAGCAAGGGTGAGGGTCTTGGAAACCAGTTCCTCTCCCACATAAGGGAGGTTGATGCCATAGCCATGGTCCTGAGGTGCTTTGAAAGCCCCGACGTTGTTCACGTTGAGGGTGATGTAAACCCCCTGAGGGACGCAGATATTATAGACATAGAGCTTATAGCGAAGGACCTTGAATCGGTAAATAAGAGGCTTGAGAGGGTTGAAAAGACCGCCAAAGGCGGTGATAGGAAGGCTAAGGAGGAGCTCTCTCACCTTAAGAGCATAAAGGCTATCCTTGAAAACCTTGAACCCCTGCGCAGGCACAGGGAAGAGCTGGGAGAGGAGGCGTGGAGGTATGCGACCAAGGAGCTCTTCCTTCTTACCACAAAGCCCATCATGTACATAGCCAACATAGGAGAGGAGGACCTGCCCGAGGGTGAGGGTAATCCCCACGTTGAAAAGGTGAAGGAGAGGGCTGAGCAGGAGAAGGCTCCAGTAGTCGTAGTCTGTGCCCAGATAGAGTCCCAGATGGCAGGTCTGAGCGATGAGGACAGGAGGGAGCTCTTGGAAGCCTACGGTCTTAAAGAGCCCGGTCTTAACAAAGTGATAAGGGAGGGCTACAGGCTCCTGAACCTGATCACCTTCTTCACCGCAGGTGAGAAGGAAACGAGAGCTTGGACAGTTGTAAAGGGAACTAAAGCCCCTAAAGCAGCGGGCAAGATACACTCAGACATGGAGAGGGGATTCATAGCTGCAGAGGTTATAAACTACAGAGACTACATACAGGTCCGCTCCATGACAAAAGCCAAGGAAAAGGGTCTTGTCAGGCTTGAGGGAAAGGATTACGAGATAGAGGACGGAGACATAGTTTACTTTCGCTTCAACGTGTAGAATAGAAGCTATGGAGTTCACCAAGCTTCAGGGCTCGGGAAATGACTTCATCCTGATAGACAACAGGGACGGTAAGGTCTATGAGACCCTTGAAAGGCTCGGGATCTGCCTTAAGGAGTTCATAGTTAAGCTCTGTGAGGCTCACACCGGCGTCGGCGCGGACGGGCT
>JALSTO010000242.1 GCA_026983685.1 Aquificaceae bacterium
CTCCGACGGAGGGGTATCCCCGTAGCTCTCAAGCCTCTTTCTGAGGGCATCAAGCTTCTCCTCTGTCAGAGCGAGCTCCCTCTCGTATCCCTCTATCTCCTTCTCAAGCTCCCTCAGCTCCTCCTCGGTTAGGGCAAGCTCCCGAACCCTCTCAAGGTCCCCCTGCTCCTCCATTACCAGTGTGAGCCTGCGCAGGTTCGCCTTCCTCTCCTCCTCCTTTTTCTCTATGGAACTCTCTATCTCCTTTAGCCTTGCCTCAACCCCCGCAAGGTCCCTTTCAAGCTTCTGGGCGTACTCCCTTACCTCCTCCCTTCTCTTCTCTATCTCCGCAATCTTATCCCTGAGATGTTTTTCTAAAAGGCTGAGCTCCTTCTCCTGCTTTTCAACCTCCTCTTCCGAGAAGAAGAATCCCATAAGCTCTCTCAGCTTCTCCCTCTTCTCGTCGGCTGACCTCTCAACCGCCTCCTTCCTGCTTCTCAGGCTCTCAACAGCCCTGAGAGCGGACTCCCTCTCCCTCAGGAGCTGATTGTATCTATCGCCGTACTTCTTAAGCTTCTTCTCAAGCTCCTGTTTCTTTTTCTTCTTCTCCTCCATTCGGGAGAGCCTGCTTTCTATGTCTATCTTCAGGATATCCTCCCAGCCCTTTAGGAGGGAAGAAAGCTCCTCTCTCTCCCTCTTCAGACTCTCTATCTTCGCCTCGGTGGAGGATAGCCTCTTCTCCTCCTCCAAGAGCCTTTTCTGAAGCTCCTTGACCTCCTCCTTCAGAGACCCCGCTTGCGCTACTTCCTCCTCGGGGGCACCGCTGAACACTCCACCGCACACTGGGCAGGTGTCCCCCTCTCTGAGATGAGCTCTCAGGTGGTGCGCCTGCTCAAGAAGGCTTACCTTCTCCAGCTCTCTCTCCTTCTCCTCAAGCTCTCTCCTGAGCCTCTGGGTCTCTTCCCTGTATTTAGCCTCTTCCTCCTCAAGCTTTTTTAGCTCCCTCTCAACCTCCTCAAGCCTTTCCTTCCTCTCCAAGAGGCTCTTCTTCCTCTCAACCTCCTTAAGGAGCCTCTCGTAGAGCTCCTCATCAAAGTCAAGGTCCCTGAGCTCTCTCTCCGCCTCAGCTATGTACTCCTCACCCTTCCTGAGCCTATCCTCCCTCTCGGAGAGCTCCCTCTCTCTTTCCTCAAGCTCCTTCTCAATATCCTTCAGCTCCTTCTCAAACTCCCTCAGGGATCTCAGCTCCTTCTTCGCTATAGATAGCTTTTCCTTCTTTCCCACCGCTTCCTGAAGCTCCTCCCTGAGCTGGGGTAGCCTTCTGTACTCAGCCTCAGCCTTCTCTATCTCCGAAGATATGTTGGCAAGCTCATCGGAGAGCTTCACCCTCTCCTTCAACACCCTCTCCCTTTCTATACGCAGGTCCCTCAACTCCCTCTTCAGCTCCTCAAGTCTCTCTATGTATGGAAGGAAGGGAAGGAGTCTTCTCGCTCTCTCAAGTCTCTCTTTCTTCTCACCTATGTCCTCCTCACGATCTCTTAGCTCTCTGAGCCTCTCTTCAAGCTCCGCTACCTCTTTCTCTATCTCCTCCTTCTCCCTTGCACGCCGGAGGCGTCTCTCCAGCTCGGATATACTCTCCTTAAGACTCTCTGACTCTTTCTCAAGGCTTTTCCTTTCCTCTTCAAGGGCTTTCAGCTCCTCGGGACCGATAGAACCGATGCTCTCCAGCTCCGACCTGAGAGCCCTGAGTTCCCCCTCAAGCACCCTGCAGGAGTCCGACGCTAAGGATCGTACCTTCTCAAAGACCTCAAGGTTGAGGAGGTTTATGAGTATCTCCCTTCTCTCCTTTGGAGTGGAGGGCTTCAAGAACCTGTCAAACTCTCCCTGAGGAAGTAGTATCACCTTTGTGAAGGTCTTATAGTCAAGCCCCGTTACCTTCTCAACCCATGCCTCAACCTCACTCTTTTTCAGGTTGAGCCTCCTTCCCTCCTCCTCAACCCTGACGATATCCTCTCTGGGCTTCTCCCTGTAAAACCTCTCTATCTTGTAACGTTTACCACCGACGGAGAACAGGAGGGAGACCTTCATCCTTTTGCTTCCTTTGGAGAGAACCAGTGAGGGTGTGTTTCTGGCGGAGCGATACCTCGGCACCTTTCCGTATAGGGCAAAGGTTATCGCATCAACTATGCTCGTCTTTCCAGCTCCGGTCTTTCCCTGAATAATGAAGAAGCTGAGCTTCTCAAAGTCTATCCTCTGGGGCTTTCTGTAAACGGTAAAGCCTTCAAGCTCAAGGAGAAGGGGTCTCATGTGATGCTTTCTCCGATCCAGTGGAGATAGTCCTCGTTCCCCCCAACTATAGGCAGGGCTATTATCTCGGGAACAGTGTAGGGATGGACCTCCTTTACCTGCTCTATGAGAAGGCTGAGCCTTGTGGTCGTCGTCTTTACCACGAGGAGGGACTCCTCGTCCTTCTCAATATTCCCCTTCCACCAGTAGGTAGAGTTGACGCTCGGTACTACGTTTACACAGGCTCCGAGCTTGTTCTTCACTATGAAGTCTGCGAGCTCCTGCCCTTTGTCCTTTGGTGTAGTTATCAGAACTACAACATAGCCGTTCATCTTTTAGAGACTATATTACCCCCACCCAAAGAAACATTCAAGGCTCACTCAAGCCTGACGAGAGCGAGCTCCCTTCCGAACTCCCTGCCTCTGAGGAGAACCCTTACCCTCCGGAGCCTCTCAATATCTCTTTCCTTCAAAATTATGAAGGACCCTTCGGGTATATCTTCCCTTCTCTCTACCTTCTCTATGCACCTACGTGTGTAGAAGACGATGGCGGAGTTCTCAGTCCTGTAGAAAAAGAGCCTCTCAGGTTCTTCTCTCCTTATAAGTTCCACGGCTTTGGGAACGAATCTCTCGGACTCCACCTTCTCCGCATAAAGGAAGAGGGATAGGAGGACAAGGAAGGATAGGGATAAGGTCCCGAGAACGTACCTTCTCCCTGTGTAGTTTGCCAGCATGAGAGCCAAGGGTGGGTAGAGGAAGAGGACGTAGTGGTGGAGCTTGTTCCTGGCAAGGCTGTAAAAGATCAGAACGAAAAGGAACCAGAGGAGCAGTGGGTTCAACTTCCTGTTCCACCGCCTCAGTAGGAAGGGAAGCTTTGGGAGGTAGAAGAGCATGCTCGCCAGCACTATCGGCAGGTAGTACCAGAAAGGATAGGGGTGTATGCTCTTGTGCCCGGTGTATCGCAGGATGTTCTCGTATATGAAGAACTTGTAAAAGTAGGAAAAGCCGAACTTGTAGAGCATAGCTCCGTACCAGGAAAAGCCTATGAGGAGAAAGAGGAGTGTCCCTTTTATGTTGATAAATCTGAGGTTCCTCTTCCAGAGAAGGTAAACCGCCGTAGGAAGCAGGACGCCAACAGGTCCCTTGGCAAGGAAGGCAAAGCCAAGAGCTACCCATCCTATGAGAAAACGCTCCCGAAGGAACAGGTAAAGTCCCAGAACCATGAAGAAGGTCAGGAGCATCTCCGGGGTCGCGGCTCTCGCTTCAACCCAGTTGTGGATCAGGGTTGCGTATATGATCGCGCCGATCAGGGCTCTCTCCTTGCCCAAGAGGTCCTTACCTATAAGGTAGGTGAGGATGGCTATACCGAGGGCGGAGAGCCCAGAGACTATCCTTCCGCTGAACTCGTTTACACCGAAGAGTATGAAGGATACGTCCGTAAGCCAGTAAAAGAGGGGAGGCTTCTCAAACCTGTACTCACAGTTATAGAATGGGACTATAAAATCTTTCCTCTCTATCATCCTCAGAGCTGCGTCAAGGTTCTTACCTTCATCGGGCGAGGTTATGGAAAGTATCCAGTTGCCGAAGATGAAGGTAAATATGGAAACTACAACGATGTAGGTGATATGGCGGGGCATCTACTTAATTATAATTAGAGTGTATGGCGGAGGCAGGGGAGCTCTTAAGAAGACTTCAGGAGTTCATGAACCTCGTTATACTCGGAACACCCCTCTACAAGTTTGTTCTTGCCCTTCTCTTCTTCCTCCTCTTCCTGTTCTTTCGTCGTCTCGTGATCTTCCTTATCGTTAAGTCCCTTCTGAGGGTTGCCCGCAGGACTCCTACGGAGCTTGACGACCTGATCGTCCGTGCCCTTGTAAAACCCCTGAGCTTTCTGATAGTTGTGATGGGGGTTAGCCTCTCCCTGCTCATTCTTGGTGTTGAAAAAGCTCTTGTTTACAAGGTTATTAGAACCCTTCTCATATTCACCATAGGCTGGTCAGCCTTCAACCTGATACTTGCCTTTGAGGATAAGTTCTACGAGTTTGCCCAGAGGTTCGGTAAGGAGGTATCAAGGGAGATAGGGGGCTTTTTAGTAAAACTCATTAAGGCTTTCGTGATAGTTGTTTCCACCCTTGCGGTGCTTCAGGAGTGGGGTATAAACGTGAGCGCTCTCCTTGCCTCCCTCGGTCTCATGGGACTTGCGGTCTCCCTCGCTGCCAAGGATACCCTTGAGAACATAATAAGTGGATTTGTAATCCTCCTTGACAAACCTATACTTACAGGGGAGACGGGAAACATCGCGGGCGTTCAGGGAACCGTTGAGGACATAGGGCTTAGGTCAACAAAGATAAGGACCTTTGACAAGACCCTCGTCACGATACCCAACAGGGAGATAGTTAACCAGAACATAGAGAACTGGTCAAGGAGGGACAGAAGGAGGGTGAGAACCTACATAGGGGTAGTTTACTCCACGACGAGAGAGCAGATGGAGAGTATTCTCAGGGATATAAGGGAGATGCTCGCCAACCACCCGAGGGTTTCTCAGAAGGACGGATTCTACGTCCACTTTGAAGTGTTCGGTGATAGCTCCCTGAACATACTCCTGCAGTACTACACCGACACTGCTGACTACGGAGAGTATCTGAAGATAGTTGAGGATATAAACCTGAAGATCATGGAGATAGTTGAGAGGAACGGCTCTTCCTTTGCCTTCCCGAGCAGGTCAATCTACGTGGAAAAGCTACCCAACGGGGAACCTCCCGCGAGTATCTCTCAAAGTCCTCCCCAAAACGATGCCTGAGAAGTGGCTCCTCAAAGAAGACAAGCCAGAGGTGGAGGGATACGGTCAGGAGAGCTGTGTAAAGGAGCATTGGGAGGGAGCAAAAGGCGAGGGTTTCTCCGAGGGCTATGAGAAACACCGAAAGATAGACGGGATTCCGGCTGTATCGGTAAACACCGGAGATCGCAAGCCTATTTGCCTGCCTGAGCAGGCTCGTTGTTCCTCCTACTCTGGAGAGGTCTATCACCGCCCTCAGAAACAGGAGAGCTCCCGCGAGAGCGAAGATACATCCAGATACCACACAGGGAAGGGGACCCAGCTCAAAGCCTGTTATAAGGTAAGGGATAGTGAGGAGGAAGATGAAAGCCCAGAGCAGGCTGTGTATGAGCGATAGAAGGAGGGCACCCATCTGGGATGAAAGATAGACCTGATTAAACTCATTACAAGCTCTCCCGCCATGACCAAATTCTTGAAGATGAGAGAGAGAAAACCCAACAGACTTATCAATGAGAAGAGTCCCTATCTCAGACAGCACGCCTACAATCCAGTGGACTGGTATCCCTGGGGTGAGGAAGCCTTTGAAAAGGCTGAGAAGGAGGACAAGCCGATCTTCCTGTCCATAGGCTACTCCACCTGTCACTGGTGCCACGTGATGGAGAAGGAGAGCTTTGAGGATGATGAGGTGGCAAAGATACTCAACGAGAACTACGTAGCCATAAAGGTTGATAGGGAGGAGAGACCAGACATTGATGCGGTTTATATGAGCGTATGCCAGATGATGACGGGAACTGGAGGCTGGCCCCTCACTGTCATAATGACACCTGAAAAAGTTCCTTTCTTTGCAGGGACTTACTTCCCCAAGGAAAGCCTCTACGGGAGACCCGGGCTCAAGGACATACTCATCAGGATAGCTCAGCTCTGGAAGGAAGACAGGGAAAAGGTTCTTGACAGCGCCCAGAAGGTTCTTACAGCGCTCAAACAGACAGAGGAGGACAGCTACATAGGAGATGACATAGATGAGAGCATACTGCACAGGGGCTTTACCGAGCTCTTCAACAGCTACGATGAAATCCACGGCGGATTTGGTAGCGCCCCCAAGTTCCCCGTGCCCCACAACCTCATGTTCCTCCTCAGATACTACAAAAGGACCAGAAACGAGAGGGCTCTTTCAATGGTGAGCAATACCCTGACGAGGATGAGGCTCGGAGGGATTTGGGACCATGTCGGCTTCGGTTTTCACCGCTACTCCACCGACCGTGAGTGGCTCCTGCCCCACTTTGAGAAAATGCTCTACGACAACGCTCTCCTTATGATAGCTTACGCAGAAGCCTATCAGGTAACAGGAGAGGAGCTCTTCGCCCAGACAGTTGAGGAGATAGCGGAGTACCTGATCAGAGATATGCTATCCCCAGAGGGAGCCTTCTACTCCGCTGAGGATGCGGACAGCGAAGGGGAGGAGGGCAAGTTCTACACCTGGACCCTGAAGGAGCTGGAGGAGACCCTAACATCTGAGGAGCTTGAAATAGCCTTTAAGGTCTTCAACATCGCGGGAGAGGGGAACTTTCACGAGGAAGCCACGAGGAGAAAAACGGGAAGGAACATACTCCACATGAAGAAGACCCTCTCTGAGTATGCCCAAGAACTTGGCTACGATGAGGACGTCCTCAAGCAGAAGATAGAGGACATAAGGGCTAAGCTCTTCGCCAAAAGAAAAGAAAGGGTGAGACCTCTCAGGGACGATAAGGTCCTCACCGATTGGAATGGTTTGGCTATAGCAGCCTTCTCTAAGGCTGGAACCGCCTTGGGAAGGAGGGACTTCATAGACAGAGCTAAGTCCTGTGCAGACTTTATTCTTGAGAGGATGTTTGATGAAAAGGGAGGGCTACTCCACAGATATAAGGAAGGTTCAGCCCAGATACACGCCTTCCTTGAGGATTACGCCTACCTCATATGGGGACTAACCGAGCTCTACTTTGCCACCCTCTCGGGGAGGTACCTCCTTGAGGCGAAGAAGCTCGCGGACTTTGCCCTTGACCACTTCTGGGATGAAGAAAACTTAGGCTTTTTCCAGACGCCCGACTTCGGTGAGAAGGTTTTGGTCAGAAAGAAGGAGATATACGACGGCGCGACACCCTCCGGTAACTCGGTGATGGCTTACAACCTCGTAAGGCTCTCAAGGATTCTATCCGAGCCCGATTACGGGAAGAAAGCCCACCAAACCCTCAGAGCCTTCTCTCAGGTTCTCCTATCCTTCCCGTCCGCGCACACCTTCTCACTTATATCCGCAGACCTACTGCTAACAGGTGGCTTTGAACTCATAGCGGTGGGTAATAGGGAGAGAGCCCTTGAGGACCTGCTAAGGCTCCAGAAAAGGTTCCTGCCTGAGGGTGTTTACGCCTTCAAAGATGAAGAGCTTGAATCCCTCAACGATTTTCTGAAGACCCTTTCACCTCCGGAGAGTGAGGTGTCCTACTACCTTTGCAGAGACTACCGCTGTGAGAAGCCCTTTGAGGATATATCTCAGGTGGTTGAGAGCCTCAGTACCTTAGAAGGGTCGCCCCCCAGGTGAGACCACCGCCCATGGCGGTCATGAGGACGACGTCTCCCCTCTTCAGTTTCCCCTCCTCTATGGCTTCGTGGAGGGCTATAGGGATGGAGGCTGCAGAGGTGTTGCCGTATCTGTCTATGTTCACATAAACCTTCTCCTGATCTATGCCCAGCTTCTCCGCAAGGGCTTTTATTATCCGCACGTTAGCCTGATGGGGTATGACTAAAGAAACATCTTTGGGAGAGATCCCTGCACCGCTTAGAACTTTTCTGCAGGCTTCCTCCATGTTCCTTACCGCTACCTTGAAGAGTTCCCTTCCTTTCATCTTTATGTATCCGCATTTGTCCGCGTAGAGGATGTCCCAGAGCCTCCCGTCCGAAAGCATTTCGGAGGCGAGAACATCGCTTTCATCCTCAGACCTTTCAAGGACAACCGCTCCAGCACCGTCTCCGAAGAGGACACATGTACTCCTGTCTGTCCAGTCCACTATCTCCGATAGCTTCTCAACTCCCACAACGAGGACCTTTTCAGCCTTCCCAGCCTTGATGAGACCGTCCGCCACCTCAAGGGAGTACAGAAAACCACTGCATGCTGCGGAAAGGTCAAAGGCGTACCCTCCTTCCATCCCGAGCTCAGCCTGAAGCAGACACCCTGTTGATGGGAACCTCTTATCGGGCGTGAGCGTCCCTACTATAACAACATCTATATCCTTCGGGCTGAGCCCTGCCCTTCCGAGGGCAGAGAGGGATGCCTCCTTTGCCATATCAACCACACTCTCTTCCTTCGCTATCCTCCTCTCCTTTATACCCGTTCTCGTGGTTATCCACTCATCGGAGGTTTCAACGAGCTTCTCAAGGTCGTGGTTTGTTAAAATGCTCCTGGGCAGGTAAGTTCCCGTTCCTGCTATCCTCGTGCCCATCTAAACCTTCACCTCTTCGGGTATGAGCTCCCTTATGTTCTGGACGAGCTTTCTGTTAAAGTCGTGGGAGAGGAACTCACCCGCAACCTTTATGGCGTTCTTTATAGCCTTGGCGTTAGCCTTCCCATGGGTTATTATCACAGGCTTCTTGGCTCCAAGGAGGGGTATCCCCCCATACTCTGTAAAGTCCGCCTTCTTCTTGAACCTGTTGAGGGCAGGCAGTAGGAGGAAAGCTCCGAGCTTTGCCAGAAGGCTCTTCTTTATCTCGTCCTTTATCATCTGGACGACCGCAAAACCGAGGCTTTCGCTCGCCTTGAGTATTATGTTTCCCACGAAGCCGTCGCACACTATCACATCAAAGGTTCCGGCGTATATGTCCCTCCCCTCCGCATTCCCGAGGAAGTTCAGCTTGGTCTGCTTCAGGAGTGGGTAAGTTTCCTTGACGAGCTCGTTGCCCTTTCCCTCCTCCTCACCTATACTCAAAAGCCCAACCCTCGGGTTCTCAATACCGAGTATCTCCTGAGCGTAGGTGTGACCTATTACCGCAAACTGAACGAGGTGTCTTGGTTTTGAGTCAACGTT
>JALSTO010000243.1 GCA_026983685.1 Aquificaceae bacterium
AACGAGTCTGTTTCTGAAGAGGTCCCTGTACCTGCCCTCTTCAACCTTTACTATGTTCCCGGTTCTTTCGTAGAGTTCAAGGGCATCAAGCTCTTTAAGGAGTTTGTAGAGCTCACCGCTCGGAGGAGAGAAGCCGAGCCCGAACCTCTCTACAGCCCTTCCCTCAATCCCCCTTCCCTTGAGGTACTCAAGAGCCCCCCTGTCTTCCTTGAGCTTTCCGTGATAGAAATCCGCCACAGCCTCAAGGATTCCGTGGACCTTCCTGTTTTCTTCCGACGGCTCTTTGATGCTAAGCCTTATGCCATACTTCTTAGCCAGCAAGCGGGCTGCTTCGGTGTAGCTCACGTTCTCACGGAGGGATACGAACTTTATCGCATCACCCCCTACGCCACAGCCAAAGCACTTGAATATCTGTCTGGAGGGAGAGACGTAGAAAGAAGGTGTCCTGTCGGGATGGAATGGACATCTCGCCCTGAAGTTGTTTCCAGCCCTCTCAAGGTTAAGGTAGTCGGAGATGACATCTACAATGTCAAGCTCCTTTCTAAGCTCGTCTATATCTGAGGGCATTACCTCTTGAGAATTTAAACTCTATCTTGAGACTGTCAAGATCAATTATGTTATGATATACGTTTGAGAATTTTCCTGTAACCTTCAAGGAGGTCTCCCAAGTCAAACCTGAACCTGTCCTTATCAAGCTTCTCCCCTGTCTTCGCATCCCACAGCCTCATGCTGTCGGGCGATATCTCGTCCACTATCCCTACACTCCCGTCAGGGAGTCTTCCAAACTCAAGCTTGAAGTCAACAAGCTTTATACCTTGCTGGGAGAAAAATTCCCTGAGAACATCGTTAACCTTGAGCGCTGTCTCCTTCATCTGGTGTAGGAATTCTATGGGCGCAAGGTTCATAAGTTCAACGTGCTCCTCGCACACGAGGGGGTCGTGAAGCTCGTCGTTCTTGTAAAAGAGTTCAACAAGGGGTTTTCTGAAAACCTCCCCTTCCTTGAAGCCGAGCCTCTTAACCACACTACCCGCAGCTATGTTCCTGACAACTACCTCAACGGGGAATCTCTCCGCCCTCCAGACGAGCATCTCGTTGTTCGACAGCTTCTCAATGAAGTGGGTCTTTATGCCCTTCTTGTGGAGTATCTCAAATATCAGGCTTGATATGGTGTTGTTCAGGGCACCCTTCCCCTTCAGCTCAGCCCTCTTGACCCCGTCAAAGGCAGTTGCTGTGTCCTTGAAGTGGAGTATCAGCTTGTCAGGGTCATCGGTGAGATAAACGATCTTTGCCTTCCCCTCGTAGAGGATGTCTCTCTTCTCGGGCATTCTAAAATTATAGTCCATGAGGACTATCCTCTTTCTCCTTCTGCTCCTGCTCTTCTCGTCCGCTGGACTGCTCTTCCCTGCCCTCTTCTCCCAGCTTAAGGGGCTCATAGTTCCTCTCCTCGTGCTGATAATGCTGAGCATGGGGATAACACTGACACCCGAGGACTTCGGGCGCATCTTCAGAAGACCTTTAATAATCTTCTACGGAGCCTTCCTCCAGTTCAGCGTGATGCCACTTCTCGGTTACGGAGTTGCGAAACTCTTGGGCATGGACAGGGAGCTGACGGTGGGCTTCGTCCTTGTGGGCTCCGCTCCGGGAGGGACAGCTTCCAACCTCATAACCTTTATCTCTGGGGGTAACCTCCCCTATTCGGTTTCTATGACTTCCCTCTCAACTTTGCTTTCGCCCCTCCTTACTCCCTTCTGGACCTGGCTCCTCGCCGGGAAGTTCGTTCCCGTTCCCTTCTCTGGAATGGCTTTAACTACCCTCAAGATAGTTGTCCTGCCTGTGATAGGGGGGATGCTCCTGAGGGCTCTGCTGAGGGAGAGGGTTGAGAGGCTTGAGCCCTTGCTTCCCTATCTCTCAATATCCGCGATATCCTTCATAATAGCGGTTATATTCGCCCTCAACAGAAACAGGCTTGAAGAGATCTCTCTCCTCACTCTCATAGGTGTTCTCCTTCACAACCTGTCGGGCTTTATTTTGGGTTATGCCTTCGGGAGGTTCGTTGGACTTGACAGGAAGCTTTCCAAGACCCTTTCCATAGAAGTGGGTATGCAGAATTCAGGGCTTTCAACGGTCCTTGCACTCAAGTTCTTCTCTTACATCTCAGCTCTACCATCCGCTGTATTCAGTCTATCCCAAAACATCCTCGGTGTCCTCCTCTCCGGTCTATTCAGGAGGCTCTAAAAGTCAATTATCAGTGAAGTTGAGAAGGTCGTGTCTATCTTCTTAACCTCAGGGCTCGGGGGTTTGTTCTGGTAGGCAACTTTGTAACCAACACCGAGGGAGAGATGCTCGTTTACCTTAGCCTCCAGGGAGGTCTCGGAGTTCACAAAGTAGGTCTCAGTATCGGAGAGGTTGAGTATATAGCTGAGGTCCTCCTTGAGCTTTAGGTTCTCAAGTATCTTCCACTGGTAGTAGAGCTCAGCCTTGAGGGTTGAGTAGTTGTCTATGCCGTCATTCTCTATCCTGTTGTAGTAGTAAAGGGTTGAGAGAAGGGTTTTTAGCTCCTGTCTCTCAGTTCTCAGGACATCGTAACCCACACCGGGTCCCCCGTTCCACTTGTATTCGTATCCCGAGAACTTATCCCTCTCGTAGCCCGCAGTCAAGAAGCCAAAGAACCTATTGGTGAAAAGCCTTTCCCATCTGCCGTTTACATCAAGTCTGTTCGCTGTCTCGCTTCCCTCCTGAGTTGCGTAAAGGGCAGAGTTTTTCAGATAGAGCCTGTTTACTTCTCCTTCTCTCTTTATCTCCAGCTTCTCGGAGAAGGTCTGGGTCTTCGTATTACCGTCGGTTCTGACGAAGGAGAGCTCAACGTGGGCGGACCATAGCTTCTGGACTGTTTCTTCAGCCCAGGTTAAGGCGGTTATCAGCAGGAGTCCGAGGAGAGGTATCATGGATTCCGCAATTATATCACTCCTCAAGCCTCTTCATGTCCCTGTAGGCATTGAGAAAACCTGACACTATCCCGATGAAGAAGAAGATGAGGAGCCCCCAGGGGCTCGTTCTTATCCCCAGCCATCTTTCCATTCCGTAGTCCACGAAGTAGCCAACCAAGAGCCCGGCTATTATCCCTCCAAGGAGGTTGAGCCCCACGGTCATTGCGGATATATCCTTAGGTCTCATCTCCATATCTCCATATACCAAGAATAGACCGCGTAGAGGACGTATATGACGAGAAAAAAGCCCGCCTCTATCCTTGATACAGTGTATCTGCTCCCCGTATAGTTGGACAGGAGTAAGAAGAAGGTTGCAATGAGGAGAAGGGAGAGGTCCTTAAAGACCCTCTCGGGTACGGGTATCGGGTTTATCAGGGCGCTCGTCCCCAGGACAAGAGATATATTGAATATATTTGAGCCTGCGACATTCCCGAGGGCAATATCTGAGTTCCCCCTGTAGGCAGCTACAGCGGAGGTTGTGAGCTCCGGGAGGGAGGTCCCGATCGCTATCAGGAAGAGCCCTATTATCACCTGACTGACCCCGAGAGCTGTAGCCAAGCTAACCCCACCGTCCACTGTCCACTCGGATCCCAGGAAAAGCCCCACAAACCCTAAGAGTATGAAGAGGATAGCCTTAATAAAACCGAGTCTCTTTCCCTCATCGTCAATCTTCTCCCTCTCAAGGAAGGCTGCGAGGAAGTAAAGGTAGCCGACAAAGGTTGTCATCAGGACGAGTCCCTCTGAGCGGGATATCAGTGCCACGGATGCACCGTCAAGGACCCTGTCGGATACCAGGGCGAAGAGAAGGACTATGCTAAGGAAGTTCAGGGGTATCTCCTTCTTCACAAAGGTCCTGTGGATTGAAAGAGGTCTTATGAGACCTGCGACACCCAGTATGAGAAGTATGTTCGCTATGTTTGAGCCTATCACGTTCCCAAGGGTTATCTCTGAAGCGCCCTTCAGGCTCGCCTGAACGTTCACCGTTAGTTCGGGAAGAGAGGTGCCGAAGGCAACGAGGGTGAGTCCTATTACGAACTCTGGTATCCCTGCCCTCCTTGCGAGCGAGGAAGACCCTTCTATCAACACATCTGCCCCCTTCACGATGAAGGATATACCCGCTACGAGTTTTATGAGGCTGATGAGTATATCTTTTTCCATGTGTCTTCAAGTATTTTAAACCTCTCCTCGGACAGCTTTTTTAAAGACTTTTCCGCCGAAGAGTTCAGGAAGTTTCCGAGCTCTTCTTCAAGTCTGTGTAAATACTTCCGAAACAGCTTCCTGTTTTCAGGTCTCTCCGCCTGGAGCTTGTGCCCTCCCTCCATCAGACCCTCGGGGAAATACCAGTCCTTGAACCACATAAAACCTCTCCTTGCCAGCTCAAAGCCGAGCCTTGAGAGAGCCGGGGGAACACCGGCGGACAGCTCCCTGACCGTATCCATATCGTCGTAGTATTCAACGAAGAGCCTTCCCGTCAGGGGAGAGAAGAGGTCAAGAACCTTTGACTCTACGTTTGAACCGAAGTAAGGAACGCCCAGAACCTCCTTAGCTATTCCGAAGAGTTCAACCCAGTCCCTGTATTCCGCCCTCCCGAGAAAGACCTTTGCGTGGAGCAGGTGAGCCTTTTTGCTACCTTTCAGCAGACTCAGGTCAAGGTTAAACTCCTGGGCAAACCTCCCCCTCTTAGGCTCTCCACACACAAGGACAAAGCCGTCCGTCTCTATACCTCTTCTGAGCTTCTCTATCAGGTTCTTCAGCTCCTCTTCTCTCATTCTCAATCCCCATAGATAGCTATCAGGAGGTCTTCAACCTCAACGCCCGGGAACTCAATCTCCTCCCTTCCCATGAAGTCCTCAACTACTTTCTCTATGGCTTCTCTCTCAAAAGGTGTGCCTACGAGAAGGCTCTCAAGCTCTCTCAGAGAACTCCTCGGGTAGAGGGTGAAGTCCCCCCTTATCCTGACCTCCTCTATTACCCCATTCCCTATGTGAACCTCAGCCCTGAGCAGTCCTCCCCTCGCCTTGTGAAGTCCGTTCCTAACGAATACGCCCTCCCTTATCTTTATAGCCCTGTGCTTTCTGCCCGTGTCTTCCAGAAGAACTTCCTCAGAGGTAAATTCTTCTTTAAGTTTTTCCGCTAAAGAGACCGCCTCCGGCGGTAATTCTCCCTCACCCTCAAAATCAACTACCTTTGAGAACTCCTCAATGAGCACCTCCTCCACCTCTTCGTAGCTCGGGAGTCTCCCTGTCTCTCTCTCAACCCAGCTTATGTTCTCCTCAAGGCTCTTGTAGAGCTTGTCCCTGAACTTCTCCTCAGGAACCCTGAAGAGTTCGGACATCAGCCTTGTGTTGAACCTGAGAAGCAAACCACCCACGAAGACGAAGAACTCCCCTATATCCGCTGCACCTTGCCCGCTTATCTTCCTCTTGCCCTCCTTTACAACTATGTCGTTTATGGGTCTGTATTCGGTCTCCACACCGAGCCTTTTGTAGGTGTTTATTACCGGCTGGGAGAACTTTCTGTATGCTTCCTCTATCTTGAATGGAAGCTTTCCCTGATTTCGCCTGAGAATCAGCTGATAGAAGACCTGGTTCTCGTCAAGGAGGACAGCCCCGCCTCCTACCTCACGTCTTATAACGGGTATTCCCTTTCGCCTGCACCTTTCAAGGTCAATTATCTCCTCCGTTCTGTCAAAGTAGCCGACGCTTATGTAGGTCTCCGCAGGAGAGGTTACTATCAGACCCTCGTATCCGAGCCGTGCCATCGCGTGGAACAGGGTTATGGAGCGAAGGCTATCAAGCCTGCCCGCCCTGTAGATTTTCATCGTAAAGCTTTCTTATTAGCCAGCGACCTGTAAATGAGTATTAGGAGCACAGCAAAGGACAGACCACTTACGCCCAGCATGACCAAAAAGGTATTTATGTCAATCTCCATCGTGCTTGCCTCCTACGTATATTAGGATAGAGCCAAGTGTTAGGAAGGACAACCAGAGAAATACGCCTACGATTGCGGTACTTAACTTTATGGAACCTTCAAGACCAAACTTTACCAACGCAAAGGCTATGATGGCTAAACCTATAGCAAGAAAGTGTTTCCCTATTTCTAAGAGAACCCTCCCCATCAAACTTTCCCTTCAAGCTCTTTGAGATAGACCTTCCACCGAGGGGGCGTTAGCTCTGTGGAACAGCCGAGGGAAGAGGTATCGTATATCTTAAAAGCCTTCGGGCTTTCAGGCTCGTGGACGAATATAAAGACCGTCCCCTGAGTCAGGGTGGTGAGGCTCTCCTTCCACCTTTTAACTTCCTCCGTCAACTTCCTGAGCCTTCCCTTAACCTCTTCAGAATTTAAGGACTCCTTAACCTTCTCCTTCGTGTCCTCAAAGACCCAATCTCCCGAGTTTATGTTCTCTATAATCTCAAGAACCCTATTCTCTGAAGGTATCCCGTAGAAACGCATCTCTCTCCTTTAACTGTCAGTAGTTTCTCTTTTTGTGTTTTCCTTAGTAAGATACCACAGCACCGCAGAGGATACAACCGCAGAGGCAATTAGTAGCAGTAAAGCGAGCATGAATGTATCCATCAACTTACTCCTCTATTAATCCAATAGAGTCCGAAGGCTAAAAGCAGTAGGAATGTGAGGATTGCAGAAGCCACATATTTCGGTTCAGAGTGCTCTTTGAATATTGGGTATATAACACCCGCTATCGCTACAACTTTGCCCAGGTCAAGCCAGTACTTACCAAACTCTTCAGAAACATTACCCCTCACTCTCACATCTCTCCCCTGTTTATGAGACGGGCAACCTCTTTTGCGAAGTAAGTAATAATCATGTCCGCTCCCGCACGTTTCATGGAGAGGAGAGACTCTATCATCACCTTCTTCTCATCTATCCATCCGAGGCTACCGCCTGCCTTTATCATGGAGTACTCACCGCTCACGTTGTAGGCACACACGGGAAGGAGCATGTTTTCTTTTACTTTTGCGATTATGTCAAGGTAGGCAAGGGCGGGTTTTACCATAACTATGTCCGCTCCCTCCATAACGTCCAAGAGAACTTCTTTGAGAGCCTCCCTTGAGTTGGCAGGGTCCATCTGATAGCTCCGCCTGTCCCCGAAGGAGGGTGCACTCTCCGCCGCGTCCCTGAAAGGTCCGTAGAAGGCGGAGGCAAACTTTGCGGAGTAAGCCATTATGGGTATGTGGGTGTATCCTGCGGAGTCAAGGGCAGACCTTATGGCTCTCACCATACCATCCATCATTCCAGAGGGAGCCACCATGTCCGCACCGTTCTCTGCATGAGATACAACCTGCTTTTTCAGGTTTTCCAAAGTAGCATCGTTATCAACCTCATGGTCATGGAGAACACCGCAGTGTCCGTGGGAGGTGTACTCACAGAAGCACACGTCCGTAATCAGATACATATCTGGAACTTCCTTCTTTAAAGCCCGCAGGGTTCTCTGGATTATTCCCTTATCGCTCCATGTGTCCGACCCAACCTCGTCTTTGTGCTGGGGAATTCCGAAGAGTATAACCGCAGGAATGCCGAGGTCTCTTACCTCCTTCACCGCATCAGCCACTTTGTCAACCGAATACCTGTAAACACCGGGCATGGAGGGGACTTCCTCAACAATGTTCTCTCCATATCTCACAAAGATGGGGTATATGAGGTCATCAAGGGTTATACGGTTCTCCCTCACAAGCCTCCTTATGTTCTCAGTCCTTCTCAGTCTTCTTGGTCTCTGCTCAGGAAATGAAGACATAGCCATACTAAAGATTTTAATTAAAATATTCCTACTATGAGCAGACTGCTGATATACGACGAGGAAGGAAGGCTTCTTGAGAAGATAGAGGAAGGCGAAGAGATAGCCCAGAGGCTCTCCGAGATAGGGGTTCTCTTTGAAAGGTGGGAGCCGAGCACACCCCTTGAGCCTTCTGCGGGCGAGGAGGAAGTCCTTGATGCTTTCAAGGACCAGATAAACAGGCTCATGATAAGGTTCGGCTTCCAGTCCTGCGATGTTGTAGCCCTTACTCCCGACAATCCTAAGAAAGAGGAGCTCAGAAACAAGTTCCTTGACGAGCACACCCACAGCGACTTTGAGGTCAGATACTTCGTCTACGGAGACGGAGTTTTCTACCTGCACCCCGATGACAAAGTCTATGTTGTCCACTGCGAAGGTGGAGACCTTATAAGCGTTCCTCCCAACACTCCCCACTGGTTTGATATGGGCGAGAATCCCAACTTCAAGTGCATAAGGCTCTTCACGACCGAAGAGGGCTGGGTGGCAAACTACACAGGCTCAGACATAGCTAAGAAGTTTCCTAAGTATGAAGGGATAGTGAGCCTTGATTAGGGCAATTCTCACAGATATTGAGGGAACAACCTCTTCCCTTTCCTTCGTCAAGGATGTTCTCTTCCCTTACTCCAAGAAAAAACTCGCAGATTTCCTATCAAAACACTCCGAGGACTCGGAGGTTCAGAGAATACTCAGGGAGGTTCAGGAGATAGAGTCGGGAGACCCTGTCAAGACACTGCTCGGGTGGATTGAGGAAGACAGGAAGATAACACCCCTCAAGGAGCTTCAGGGGCTTATGTGGGAGGAGGGCTATAAAACAGGAGAGCTTAAGGGACACATATACGAAGACGCTTACAGAAAGCTCAAGGAGTGGCACAACAAGGGAATTCCCCTTTACATATACTCTTCAGGCTCTGTAAAGGCTCAGAAGCTCCTCTTCGGACACACTCAGCACGGAGACCTTAACTTCCTCTTCTCGGGATACTTTGACACCAAGATAGGAAACAAGAAAGACCCCCAATCTTACAGAAGGATAGCCGAGGAGATAGGTCTTAAGCCCGAGGAAGTTCTATTCCTATCGGACAATCCCGAGGAGATAGAGGCGTCCGCAAAGACGGGTATGCAGGTTATAAGGGTAGCAAGGGAAGGAGAGAGCGAGTTTATAGAGAACTTCCCCTACAGACAGGTAAGAAGCTTTGAGGAGATAGAACTATGAGTCCTGAAGATCAGCTCAAACTTCTGAAACAGGGAACGGTTGAGGTTATAGAGGAGAAGGAGCTC
>JALSTO010000244.1 GCA_026983685.1 Aquificaceae bacterium
ATGTTAGCAAAGGATGCCTCAACTCCGAGGCTTCTCAGGGTCCTTATGAGCCTTATTATCGTTTCAGAGCCGGTTGCATCCACGTAGTTCACTGCCTCCATATCAATGAGGACGTACCTCAGAGGAAGGCTTCTCAATCTCTCCTTTGCCCTGTCAAGGATATAGTCGTAAACGTACTGAGCGTTCCCGAAGTATATTGACATGTTTGGTCTTATGTAGAGTATCTGAGGGCACTCAGGAAGGTTCCTCTTTTCCGCGTTAACAAAGGTTCCCGACTCCGGGTCCCTTGATAGGATAACTATCCTTGGGTACATAGTCCTGTAAACAAAGCTTCCCAAGGACAGGAGCACACCCAAGGTTATGGCAACCCAGAGGTCCATGAAGAAGACGGACAGGAAGGTGAGTCCCGCAACCATTCCGTCCATCCTGTTTATCCTGTAAAGCCTGAATATGTCCTGCGGTCTTATGAGACCTATAACTGCGGACAGAACTACCGCGGAGAGGGTAGCCTTGGGAAGGTAGTAGAAGGCTGGAGCGAAGAGGAAGAGGGTAGCTCCAACCAATAAACCAGTTATAACACTTGCAAGGGGTGACTTAGCTCCGAGGGCAAAGTTGAGTGATGACCTGGAAAAGGACCCTCCCGCAGGGAAACCTTTAAAGAAGGAGACCGCAACGTTTGCAAGCCCCTGTCCTATAAGCTCCTGATTAGGGTTCCATCTATCACCCACCCTTATGGCAAGGGTCTTGGCTATGGCAACAGCCTCTATCAGTCCGAAGAAGGCAACGACGAGAGCACCACCCCACATCTTGCTCATGCTCTGGAGATCAAGGGGAGGAATGCTCGGGTCCGGAAGTCCCTGAGGCACATGCCCTACTATCGCAACACCCTTGTCGGTAAGGTGCAGGAGATAGGTTATAACAGAGGTTATAACTACTGCAAGGAGGGCACCAGGTATGTAGGGGCTTATCTTTTTTGAAACCCAGATTACGAAATAGGCACCGACGCCTATGGCTAAGGTGTAAGGATTTGTGAGCTCAATCTTCTGGACTATGTCGGAGATTATGGTAAAGATGTGGGTCGTGTTAGTTATGGGAAAGCCGAAGAGATGCTTGAACTGGGAAAGGGCTATGACCATAGCACCCGCAGCTGTAAAGCCGATGACAACACTGTTTGAAATGAGGTCAACCACAAAGCCAAGCTTGAATACGCCGACCGCAAGCCTGACGATACCAACCATGAGAGCAAGGAGCCCCATGTAGGCTACCCACATATCTGTTTGGGGTTCAAGGTTAAGCCCGTATAGAACCGACGCGGAGAGAAGACAGGTCATGGCAACGGGACCCGTACCGAGGAATCTTGAACTACCGAATACCGCAGCGACTATCGTTGCTATAAAAGCTGTGTACAAACCCGTTATAGGGGGCATGCCAGCAAGAAGGGCATAAGCCATAGCCTGGGGGACATAAACCGCAGAGACAGTTATCCCCGCTATGAGGTCCCTTATGAAACCTTCTTTTGAGTAGTCCTTAAACCAGCGGAAGAAGGGGAGTGGTGCCTTAGCTATTAGACCAGCGGTGTCCATTCTTAAAACAGAATTATAAAACAGGAATGCGGATTGATTTTATAAGAATTTCTTTAAGTCCTTATAAGAATTAAAAAGGGGGCTTGAAGCCCCCTTGAAGGGTCTAAGGTCAGTCAAGCTCGGGCATGTCGGTCGGGGTCATCTCCTTCTTCTTGTCTTCGGGAAGGTCTGCTATCAGGGCTTCCGCTGTGAGCATCGTTCCGCCTACCGATGCAGCGTTCTCTATGGCTGTCCTGACGACCTTGGTCGGGTCTATTATTCCAGCCTCCATCATGTCAACGTACTCACCGTTTGCAGCGTTGAAGCCCCATGTCTTGCCCTTCTCCTTACCGAGCTCAATAACCTTCTCAAGGACTACGAAACCCTCAAATCCGGCGTTATAGGCTATCTGCCTGAGGGGAGTCCTGCAGGCTTTCTTGACTATATCAACGCCGAGACCCTGATCCTCGTTCTCAACCTCAACATTGTCAAGCTCTTCAGAAGCTCTGACGAGGGCGACGCCTCCTCCGGGAACTATTCCTTCCTCAACCGCTGCCTTGGTTGCGTGGACTGCATCTTCAACCCTTGCCTTCTTCTCCTTAAGTTCTGCTTCGGTTGCAGCACCGACTCTTATAACCGCAACCCCTCCAGAGAGCTTAGCGAGTCTCTCCTGAAGCTTCTCTCTGTCGTAGTCGGAGGTGGTCTCCTGTATCTGCTTCTTTATCTGCTCTATCCTCGCCTTTATGTCCTCCTCCTTACCCTTACCACCAACTATGGTGGTGTTCTCCTTGTCAACAACAACCTTGTCAGCCCTTCCGAGCATGTCAAGGGTGACGGACTCAAGTTTGATGCCGAGGTCCTCCATTATGGCTGTTCCGCCTGTGAGTGTCGCTATGTCCTGGAGGTAGTCCTTCCTCCTCTGACCGAATCCGGGAGCTTTGACGGCGCAGGCTTTGAGAACACCCTTTATGTGGTTCACAACGAGGGTTGCAAGAGCTTCTCCCTCAACATCCTCAGCTATAACGAGGAGGGGCTTTCCTGCCCTTACCACCTGCTCAAGGACAGGGAGCAGGTCTTTGACGTTGGATATCTTCTTTTCATAGATGAGTATGTAAGGCTCTTCAAGGACGCACTGCATCTTGTCGGGGTCGGTTACGAAGTAGGGAGAGAGGTATCCTCTGTCAAACTGCATACCCTGAACGGTCTCAAGGGTAGTCTCCGCGGACTTGGACTCCTCAACCGTTATGACGCCATCCTTACCCACAGCCTCCATAGCGTCCGCTATTATCTTTCCTATCTCAGGGTCGTTGTTGGCGGATATGGTAGCTACCTGCTCAATCTCAGTCCTTCCCTTAACCTCAACCGAAAGTTCTTTGATGCTCTCCACAACCTTCTTAACAGCCTTGTCTATACCCCTCTTTACGTCCATCGGGTTGGCACCAGAGGCGATAGCCTTCAGACCCTCGTGGAATATAGCCTGAGCCAGTATTGTGGCCGTGGTAGTTCCGTCACCCGCAACGTCCGCAGTCTTGGAGGCAACCTCCTTAACAAGCTGGGCACCTATGTCCTCGTACTTGTCCTTGAGCTCAATTTCCTTGGCGACGGTGACACCGTCCTTGGTAACCACCGGAGTCCCCCAGTTCTTGCCTAAGATTACCTCTCTACCTCTGGGACCAAGGGTTACCTTAACAGCGTTTGCAAGCTTGTCAACACCAGCCTTGAGCTTTGCCCTTGCCTCTTCACTATAGATAATTCCCTTTGCTGCCATCTCTCACACCTCCTTATAAGTGTTTTAATTTTTCAAGCGGTAACTTTTGCATCCTCAACTATTGCGAGGACTTCGTCCTCGGACATGATCAGGTACTTCTCTCCATCAAGCTCAACTTCGGTTCCAGCGTACTTGTTAAAGAGAACCACGTCCCCTTCCTTTACCTTCAGGGGCTTGAGCTCCCCGTTGTTGAGGAGCTTACCTTCACCTACAGCTATCACCTCACCCATCTGGGGTTTCTCCTTCGCCGTGTCCGGAATGATAATTCCAGAGGGGGTTTTCTGCTCCTGTTCTTCAAAGCGCCTTACTACGATCTTATCGTAAAGGGGCTTCAGCTTCGCCATCTTCACTACCTCCTTCCGTTTTTATTTTCAGTGAAAATTATATTAACCTCTATCCCCCTTGTCAAGAGGTTTGTGAGCAAAATTTGAGCCTCCTGAACATATATTTTATTAGCCTTTATACTCACATACATGGGATGCACTCCCTCTCCTGCGTTATAGCCCTATAAGTTTTTCTTTTGGCGGAATAAGGATGATTTCAATAACATACTTCTTCAGACATTCCGAGGAGGAGCCAAGATGGAGACCATAAGGGAGATATACAGCCATCTCTTCCGGAAGCAGTGGCCCGCCTGGGTTGGTGGTATAACCATGGGCTTCATAGTCGTCCTTATGTTCGTATGGGGAGCTCCGTGGGCTGTCACCAACGGAATAATAATCTGGGGAGACAACATACTAAAGCCCATACTCTACCCGGATGCGGAGGTTCAGAGTCCCATATGGCAGTTCACAGCTCTGATAAACTGGGCTTTCCTGCTGGGAGCCTTCATATCAGCACTTCTGGGCGGAGACTTCAGGATAAGCATACCGAGCTTTAAGGAGTTCCTGATGGGTGCCTTCGGTGGAACTCTGATGGGAATAGGAGCCTTCTTAGCTTTCGGTTGTACCATAGGAGCCTTCCTCGTCGGCTTTGCTGCTCTTTCAGCCTCGGGCATAACGATGATGATAGGTCTCGGTCTCGGGGCTTACACGGGTCTGAGGCTATACATGTGGCTCCTCACAAAGGGATGGGGTACTCCCGGAAGGGCAATTGACGTGCCCGTAAACCTGCAGGTGCTACTCGGTGTCATCCTCTTCGTGCTGACAATAGGTCTCATAATCTTTGTAGATAGGGAAGTATCAACCTATGCACCCGCTCTCGGTCTTGGTTCCGTTAAGGTGACAGCGGGCTCCCTCATATTCTTCGGAGTGGTGCTGGGGATAATCAACCAGAGGACGAGGTTCTGTTTCGTTAGAGCTTTCAGGGAACCCTTCATGACGGGTGAGGGCAACATGACGAGGGCTGCAGCAACAGCCCTGATGATCGCCGCTGTCTTCGGTCTAATAGTTAAGTTCTCTCCCATTGCGGGCATAGTGGAGATACCCGACGTTCAGGATATGCTCTCAATAGAGATGACAGCTCCTCCCTCCATAAAGGCGATGATGGTTGCTCCCTCCTTCCCGATAGGCTCACTCATAGGTGGCTTTATATTCGGTATAGGAATGACCCTTGCAGGTGGCTGTTCGGTGGGAAGCTTCTGGAGAGCAGGCGAGGGGTCCCTGAAGAACATGACCGCCATACTCTTCTACGCCCTCGGTGGCTCTGTCTTCGCCTTCATATACAGAAAGGTGGAACCTTCTATACTCAAGGCGTTCTCGGGGCTGTATGAGAAGCTCGGCGCCACCAACGCAACAGGTAAGAAGTTATTCTTGCCCGACGCCCTCGGTCCGGAGTGGGCTCTTGCTGTTTTCCTCCTGTTCGCTATAGGTTGGTTCCTCTTCGCAACGTGGAACGAGAGGACTATGAAGTTCACCTTATAGACTCTATTATCGGGCAGAAGAGGGCTGGCTCAGCCCTCTCTTCTTCAAGCATATTCTCAAGGAGCTCCTTCTTACGTTCAAGCTCATCTATCAAATTCTCTATATCCTCCAGCTTCTTCTTTATCTTCTCTCTGACACACCCGCAGGGTCTCTCTCCAGAAAATTTCAGGGAGAGTATTTCCTTTACCTCCTCAAGTGTGAAGCCCAGCCTCTTAGCCTTAAGTATGAACTCGCATATCTGGAGATGTTCCTCGGAGTAATCCCTGTAACCCGAGATGTTGCGGGGCACGGACGGAAGGAGACCTACCTCCTCCCAGTAGCGAAGGGTCTTTGGATTTAGACCGAGTCTCTTAGCAAGCTCCCCTATCCTCATAGGTATATAGGTATGTAGCCTCCTCTGACTTTCAAGACGTGGTACTCAAAACCAGACCTAACGGTCTCAACCCCCTCAAAGAGAGCATCCTCGGAGACTTCATACATTTTCATAGCCACCCTGCAGGCTTTGAACTTCACACCGTATAGAATGAGGTTCTCTATCCTCTCCTCAAACTCCCCGTTTTCAAACCTGTCAAGGAACTTTATCCCCTCATCGTAAGCGACCACCTCTATGTCCGCCCGAGCTCCCCACAGGTTTATCGCACCCCTTATGCGCCTGAAGACCATTTTGAAGCGCTTCCTGTCGTTGTAGGTAACGGGAAAGAGGATCCTTACAACTTCATCCTGTTCCTTCGCAAGGGAGGGTAAGGCTAAGAGGGCAGGCATCAGGAGGAAGAAGGACCTTCTGTTCATTGGAACACCTCCAGAAAGTTTTTAAAGAAGTATCCGGAGAGAAGAAGGAAGAGAACACCGACCGCCCTGTTGATGTAAGCGTAGTTTTCCCTGAGAAAGTCCTGAATGGAGCTCACCACCAGACCGGAGAGGAAGATCGGAACAGCCCTCCCCACAGCATACACTCCCATCAGGAGGGCTGAGAGGAGGAGGTTTTCTGTGGCACTGCTCAGGACTATGGCACCCAGGAGCAAGGACGTGCAGGAGGGACAGAGGGAGAAGGTGTAGGCGATCCCGAGGGTAAAGCTTCCTGTTCCCGCACCTCTAAAGGGATTCAGTCTTCCGATCTCAAGGGATATCGGCAGGAGGTTCAGAAGGCTGAGGGCTATGAGAAGCAGGAGGAGGGAGAGTAGAAAATTGAAAAGGTCCGTTCTGAAGACCTCAGAGAGAACCACTGCCCCTACAGAGGCGATGACACCCGCAAAGGCGTGGGTTGCGAGGAAGGCAAGGAAGAAACCGAGGACGCTGATAAACACCTCCCTCCTGCCTTCTCTCCTCGTGATAAGGATACCAAAGACCACGGGAAGAAAAGGGAGGGTCGTAGGACCTAAGCTCGTAAGAAAGCCCAGGAGAAACATAACCGGGAAAAGGAAGAGAAGGGTGTGCTTTTCCTGAAGCAGGGAGGATATCCTGAGATTTATATCACCGAAATCTATGAAGAACCCGAGAGATAGAAGGAGCATCAGACCTGTAAAGGCTGGCACAGATGGTATCAGATGGGTTATAAACCGTAGAGCTCTTTCCTTCAGGAAGGGAATCAGGATAGCGGGCAGTGTAACTGAGAGGGCGTAGATATTGAAAAGAAGAAAGGGAGTCTTTGAGTAGAGGGAGTAAACGACCAGAAGGGCGATGAAGGGAAGACTGCAGTAGGGGAGGCTAAAGCCAAGGGCTAAACCCGGTGGGAAGCTCCTGTTGGGGAAAAAGAACTGGAGGGAGAGGTCAAAGGGAGCTATGCGGAGCCTCTTCATGAGAGGAAACCCAAGGATGAAGACGATGGCAACGATGACCTGGACCGTTAAAAGCATCTCAATGGAGGCGTGAAAGGGGAAAAAGCTCACAAAAAAGGCTATCAGGTTAAAGAGCAGAAGCCTTGAGAGGAAGAGGATGAAAAGCTGAAAGACGCCACCTTTAACAACATACGCTCTCAGGAGGAGGTTTAGGTTCCACATGCAGGGAGTAAAAAAGGACAAGGCTCCCAGAACGGGCATGAGGTATAGAGGATTCAAGGTAGCTCCTCCAGTATAGCCTCCCTTATCTTCTCCTCCGTTGGGACAACACCAGCAAACTTTATCTTTCCACCTACCACAACAGCTGGGGAGGTCAGTATTCCAAGCTCCGTTATCCTGTCCACATCTTCAACAGGGTCCAGCATCCTGACCTCAACACCGAGCTCTTTGGCTACCTTCAGAACCCTCTCCTTAACCGCACCGCACTTGGGACAGAAGTTTGACTCAAGAAGCTCCACCACGACACCCATGGTTTTGAATATAAACCTTCCAGTAAGCTGGAAGGCAAGTCAGAAGGAAACTACCTTGTCCGCCCAGGTGGTGAGCTCGTAGAGGTCATTCATTGATCCCACGGGACAGGTAGCGCCCTCCCTCGCATCCCTTATCTCAAGACAGACACCGCAGGCAACTATCTCACCACCGTTCTCCACAAAGAGATCTCTCTGCTCCCCAACTTTGAACTTCCCATCACCCATGGTGAGAGCCTCAACACCCTTTCCGAGAAGGAATATCTTTACCTCATCCCCCTGAGCCAAGGAGAAAACACCGAACCTGAAGGCGTTCCAGACAACCTCAGGGTCATTGCTGTAGATGACTATCCCCAGCCTCATCCCTACCTCCAGAGCTATATTTTAAATAGGATGGAAGAGTTAAAGGAGAAGAAGTACGGAGAGGTCGCCATAGAGCAGGCGGAGCTTGAACCCTGGGAGAACCCAACCCCAGAGAGAGACTACATGATAGAGATAACCTTCCCCGAGTTCTCCTGCCTATGTCCCCGTTCGGGCTATCCCGACTACGCAACCATAAAGATACGCTATATACCCGACAGGTATATAGTTGAGCTCAAGTCCCTCAAGCTGTGGCTGAACAAGTTCAGGAACAGGTATATATCCCACGAAGAGGCTACGAACGAGATATACTCCGCCCTCTGGGAAAAGCTAAGACCCCGTTTCCTTGAGGTGGTCGGGGACTTCAATCCGAGGGGAAACGTCCACACGGTTATAAGGGTAAGGAGCGACTCCAAGTACGACTCAGGGTCCTGAGAGGACCCCCTTCTTCTTGAGCTCCTCAACAAACCTCAGAATGTAGCCTTCAACCTCATTCACATCAACTCCCCAGTCCACCTTTCTGATGGCTTCCTTGGGAGTGCTCCCCTCAAGGAGTCTCAGGAACTCAAAGACGGGTCTTGTAAGCTCAACACTGTTGACCTCGTAGGTCTCGGGGTCTCTATAGAGGAGCAGGTAGTATCTGTCTCTCTTTGATACTATCTCTTCCTCATTCAGCTCCTCAGCTCTGTGGACCGGATATTCAAAGGTCAGGAGCCTTGCGCTCGGACTCAATCTGTAAACTTTCTCCCCAGTTGAATCACTTGCGTTGAAGAGCTCTACCTCCGTCCATTCGTAAAGGAGAAGCTCCTCAAGGAATGGCTTATCGCTTTTTAGGTGCTCACCCACCCTTCTAAAGAACTCAACGAACTCACCCGACAGGTTCAGGAGCAAAGGAGAGCCGTGTTTTTCTCTCAAAAAGAGGCTTATTAGCTCGGAGAGGTTTTCCTCACCCACAAAGGAGCTAAAGAGGGGAAAGGTTGTAGATATTGCATCGTAGAACCTGTTGAAGACAAGCTCCCTGTAAGCTTTCTGTCCCTCGTCTTTGGGCTCAAGCTCGCCTCTTGCAACAAGGAAAAGCTCCTTCATAACATCAAACTCCGACCTTCCTGATCCTGCCCTCAATCTTCCTTACCTCCTGAAGTAGCTCCTCAAGGGGTGGTATGTTGTTGTCCCTTTCAAGAAGAACC
>JALSTO010000245.1 GCA_026983685.1 Aquificaceae bacterium
CCTTGATAAGGCTCTGACCAAGCTCTTTGCCAGGTATGTATGGCTCAAGGGAGGAGGTTACATAGTGATTGAGGAAACGGAGGCTATGACGGTAATTGATGTTAACAGCGGTTCCGGGTGTGGGGAGACCCTTGAGGAAAACGCGCTCAGGACAAACATTGAGGCTGCGGAGGAGATAGTGAAGCAGATAAAGCTCAGGGATATAGGCGGTATAGTAGTGATTGACTTTATAGACATGAAAGACAGGAAGAACAAGGAGCTTCTGGTGAAGAAGATGAAGGACCTTTTTGCGGACGAAGGCTCAAAGGTTCACGTCTATGGCATAACCCAGCTCGGTCTCCTTGAGCTTACCAGAAAGAAGGAGACCCCGAGCGTAACCCGTCTTCTGTCGGTCAGGTGCACCTACTGCCACGGTAGGGGTTTCATAAAGAGTCCAGAGCTCGTGCTCTACGAGATTGAGAAGGAGATAAACTACTTCAAGGGCAGATATCTTGAGCTGAGGGTAAACCCTGCTCTAAAGGACAGGGTAGAGGAGCTTCTCAGGAAGAGCAACATGGAGAGGTGGGTCTCCATAAAGGAGGAGTGCAATGTCCCCCCAGATTACTACGAGATGTTCCTTGCGGGGTGAGCCATGAAGAGAGGTATCTATATTCTGCTCATCTTCCTTATGCTTTTATCGGGATGCGCGAAGATAAGCGAGGCTGAGAGGGCTAAGAGGGCACAGGAGTACTACACTCAGGCTCTAAGAGACTACAGGGAAGGTGGCTACGGAGACGCGGCTTGGAACTTCAATGAAGCCCTTAAGTACATGGATTACTTGACCCCAAAGCAGATAGAGAACGCCAAGTTTTTGCTTGCAAAGAGCTACTACCTTGACGAAGATTACGTGAACGCGGTCGTGAGTCTTGAAGACTATGTATTCTACTACCCCAAACTTCCGAGAACCGAGGAGGCATACTACCTGCTCGTTGACAGCTATATCAAGGTAGCCCCGGACCCTTACAGGGATCAGGAGTACACCTGGAAGGCTATAGACAAGGCTAAGGAGTTCCTAAGCAGGTTTCCCAAGAGCAAGTTCGCCCCTAAGGTTCAGGAGCTGATAACAAAAGCTTACAGGAAGATCGCAAAGCACGACTACTACGTAGCGAAGTTCTACGAAGATTACGGCTATACCTACTCAGCAGCGCTGAGGTACAGAGAGATACTCATAAACTTTGCCCAGTATGTATCCGAGCCTGAGATAGCCTACCGCTACATAAGATGCCTCCTTTTAACAGACAGACAGGTGGAGCTGGAAAAGGACAAGATAAGGAGCCTGATAGAGGAAACAGAAGACAGGCTCTCCGATGCTGAAGATGAAGAGGAGAAGAGAGCTATAAGGAGGAGGCTATCCTTCCTCAAGAAGGAGATTGAGCGCTGGGAAAATATAAGAAGGCGAGCTGAAGATGAGGCGAGAGAAGCCGTAGCGAAGTACAGGGAGGTTTACGGACATACGAAGTATTACAGGAAGCTTGAGAAGCTCCTTAAAGAGAAAGGATGGAAAAGCTGAAGCTTATCAAAAAACTTCTGGAGGACAAGAAGGCGGAGGACATAGTTGTCCTTGATGTCTCTAAGCTGACGAACATAGCGGACTTCTTTGTCATAGCGAGTGCTAACTCAAGCGTACATGCAAAAGCCTTAGCGGAACATCTCGTTGAGGAGATGGAGAAGAGAGGCTATACTGTTGACCACGTGGAAGGTACTGAATTCGGGAACTGGATACTCATTGACCTCTTAGATGTGATAGTCCACATCTTCACCCCAGAGTGGAGAGAGCGCTACGGTATAGAGTGGATATGGTCCGAAGCCGGGAGGGTTGAGCTGTGATGATCTTGAAGATCGCCCTCTTCGTATTTGTGCTCCTTCTTGCCCTTGTATT
>JALSTO010000246.1 GCA_026983685.1 Aquificaceae bacterium
ACACCATAGGTAAGCTGAGGATGGAGAAGGAGAAGTTTGAGGAGCTCGCTTACACAGACCCCCTTACAGGGCTCAGCAACAGGAGGTTCTTCATGGAAGAAGCTAAGAGGCTGGTGGAACTCAGCAGGCGTTATGGAGAGCCTCTTTCTCTGATGATGCTTGACGTTGACAACTTCAAGAGGATAAACGACGAGTACGGCCACGACGTGGGGGACCTCGTTCTGAAGAAGCTCTCAGAGGTCATAAAAAAGAACATCCGCTCCTCGGACATAGCGGCGAGATTTGGGGGGGAGGAATTTGTTATCCTCCTACCCAAGACTGACGAGGAAGGTGCGTCTCTCGTTGCGGAGAGGATAAGGAGGGACTTCAGGAACTCAAGCGTTGAGGTTGACGGCAGGGAGGTGTGGACGAGCGTCAGCATAGGTGTAGCTACCCTTGAGGATGGGGAAGACCTTGACACACTCATAAAGAAGGCGGACGAAGCCCTTTACTCCGCCAAGAGGTCCGGAAAGGACAGGGTAGTCATACATAGAGGGGAACATCAAAAGCAGGGTTAGCGAGAGCCCTCAGAAGCAGGTTTTCAAGAGCCCTCCTCGTGTAAGGTGTCATCTCCCTGTGGAGCTTCAGGAAGAAGTGAAAGAGTACCCCCGACGCCTCCAAGCCGTAGCCCCTGTCTGCAAGAAGCTTCTCTTTCCAGGTCCTTATCTTCCCCTCCATCAGATTGAGGAGCCTGTTGCCTCGGTTCAGGCTACCGTCACGGGGAACTCCAACGAACTGATAGCCCCTTACCCTTCCTTCGGAGAGGAAGACCTTTATAAGGTAGTTGCCCTTCTCAAGGAAGAGCTCCTCTTCTGAGTCCTCAAATATCCCCCCCGAACCAGCGGTAACGCTTCTTGTCTTCACCGCATTGTAGTCAACGAGCCCGGGGTTCTTCACCCTTTTGCCTGCAAGGTTGAAACCTGCGATGTAGCCTGCCTGCTGAGCTGGAGGGAAGAGGGCTATCCATCTGTGGTTCCCCCAGACATCTATGCCCGAGGCTATGTCCCCCGCAGCGAACACGTCGGGGTCTGAGGTCTGCTGGAACTCATTTACGAGCACACCTCCTATGGGTCTTCCCAGCTTCCTGTCTATGTGCACCTCTATGTCCGTTCCCTCTACGAGCGAGGTTCTCGGTCTTACGCCCGTTGATACTATGACCATATCCGCCTCTAAGAAAAAGCTCCTGTCCGAGCCTCGCGGACGAACCTCAACCGCCCTGACCCACTTTTCGCCGTGGAAGGCAACCACCTGATGCTCCAAGAGTATCCTTATGCCTGTTTCTTTCTGGAGCGTATCCCCGTATATCTTTCCCATCTGGTGGTCAAGCATCCTCGGGAGAACCCTGTCAAATATCTCAACCACCGATACCTCAACCCCGAGGTGGTGGAGGGTTTCAGCATCCTCTATGCCTATGGGTCCTGCCCCCACTATAACAGCTTTCTTCACCCTTCCCGAGCTTATCCACTCCCTTATCTGAAGGGCGTCGTCAAGGGTCTTTGCGGTTGTAACACCCTTCAGCTCCACACCCTCTATCGGAGGGACGAAGGCGTAAGCCCCGGCAGCTAAGAGACACCTGTCGTAGGAGACTTCCTCTCCCGACTCGGTTATGACAACCTTTCTCCTGTTGTCTATCCTCCGAACCTTCTTTCCCGGTCTAAAATCTACCCTGTATTTTTCGTAGAACCTCTCCCCTCCTTTATAAAAGAGTGCTTCCGGGAGTATGTCGTCCCTTATAACGTTCTCCATGCAGTTGGGGGCGTAGGTGGTATGCCTTTCATCGGAGAGTATGATGACCTCGCTCTCGGTATCCACCTTTCTGAAGGCTTCAACCGCGCTGGCGGCGGCGGGACCGTTTCCTACAATCACTACCTTCATTTCCTGCCTTCCAGAGATAGTATGTATTCAATACAGGTCCTCACACCGAAGCCAGTTCCTCCCTGGGTGTAGTAGCCGTACTCTTCTCTTGACCACGCCGGACCTGCTATGTCAAGGTGAACCCACTCTATACCTTCTCCAACGAACTCCTCAAGGAACATCGCTGCGGTGATGGCACCTCCGTACCTTCCTCCGGTGTTTACAACATCCGCAGGACCCTTCTTTATCTTCTTGCGAAGCCTCTCATCGTCCATAGGGAGCTCCCAGACCCTCTCACCCGTCCTTTTGGCGACCTTCTTTATCTCTTCCCCGAACCTTCCGGAGTTGGTAAAGAGACCTGCGGTGTACTCACCGAGGGCTACCATGCAGGCACCAGTGAGAGTTGCCATATCTATTATCTTGCTGGGCTTGAGCTCACTCGCATAGGAGAGGGCATCCGCAAGTGTTACCCTTCCCTCCGCATCGGTGTTGTCTATCTCTATATGCTTACCGTTCTTAGCTCTAATTATGTCATCGGGCCTGTAGGCATTACCCGAAGGCATGTTTTCCGCAGCACCTATTATCCCATGGACCTCAACCCTGGGCTTCAGCTGTGCTATAGCCTTCATTATTCCCAGAACCGCACAGGCTCCAGACTTGTCCATCTTCATCGTCCTCATGTAGTCCCCGGGCTTTATGTTCAGTCCTCCGCTGTCAAAGGTGAGCCCCTTCCCCACTATCGCTATCCTGTCCTTAGCCTTTTCCTTAGGCTTGTAGGTCAGGTGTATGAACCTCGGAGGGGTTGCGGATCCCTTTCCGACGCTCCAGAGGGCAAGCATTCCCATCTCCTGTATCTCCTTCTCATCATAGACCCTGCACTCAAGCCCGTACTCCTTCGCGAGCCTCTCAGCCTCCTCCGCCAAGGTCACCGGGTTTATCACGTTTCCCGGTTCATTTACAAGATTCCTCGCGTAGTTCTGAGCCTCAGCCAGCAGGATGCCGAGCTTGACAATTTCGTCGGGCGAGCCCTCAAGCAGAATCTCGGAGATCTCAAACCTGTCCTCCTTCTTGGACTTGTACTTATCAAAGCTGTAACTTCCTAAAACAGCTCCTTCCGCAGTAGCCTGATGGTGAGAATCCCTTACTCCTCTCGGAAGGACGAAGACAGCCTTATCAATCTTGTCCTTCTTAAGCCTCTTTACCGCAAGGGCGGAGGCTCTCCTGAAAGTGTCCTCCTCAACCTTATCCTTCTTACCAAGACCTACAACGTAAACGACCTCAATCCTCTGCCCCGGAAGGAGAACCTTCTCTACCTGCCCTTCCTTTCCCTTGTATTCCTCAAGCTCTAAAGCTCTTCTCACCTTTGCGGATATGCCCCTGCCCAGCTTTGAGAGAGACCTCATATCCCCTTCGTAAACAAAGACCACCGCAGACTTTATCTGGAGAGACTTCAAATCTCCCTTAAAAGACTTTACCTCCATTCCAGAACCTCCAGAAATGCAATAATGATATAAGTTTATACCTAAGGAGGGAAAGCGTATGGACAAAGAACATAGGGAGAGAGAGGAGTACGAGAAGCCGAAAGTAGTTGAAGAGGGTATATGGGTAGCGGGGGAGGCTATAAAGAAGGCTCCGAAGCTCAGGGGTGTTCCCACTGGAGTTGAAGGGCTTGATGAGCTCTTCTTTCACACCGTTGTAGAGGATGGGAAGGTTGTTAAGAAATCCCTCGGCGGGATACCAGAGTATGCTGTCGTCAACCTGACAGGAGTCTCGGATACGGGAAAGTCCCTGATGGCTGAGCAGTACACCGTAAAGCAAGCTCAGAGGGGTGACCCCGTCGCCTTCATAACCGTTGAGAGTCCAGCCCCCTTTGTGACCATGGGGCTCAAAGAAAGGGCAACCGCCATGGGAATAGACTTTAAGGAGATAGAGGACAGGATAGTCATAATTGACGCTGCAAGCCACAGCAGTCTGAGGGACAGCATTCCCAACCTGCTCACAACCTTAGCCTTCGCCATAAAGAACTACAAGATAAGGCACACTGTCATAGACTCGGTCACGGGGCTTTACGAGGCAAAGGAGATGCTGGCAAGAAGCGTTGTCAGACAGCTCTTTAACTTCATGAAGAAGTGGTACCAAACAGCAGTTTTCGTCTCCCAGAAGAGGAGCGGTCATGAGGAGCTTTCCGCCGAGGCGGCGGGTGGCTATGCGGTGAGCCATATAGTTGACTGCACCATGGTTCTTGCCAAGGAACTCATAATGACCAAGAGCCAGTCAAACCTCTACAATAAGCCCATAGGTGATATAGTAAGGCTTTTCAGAATAGACGGATGCAGACTCTGCGGTCACGATACGCGGACCCACTTTGTTGAGATAACTGAAACTGGTCTTGTCAGGATAGGTGAACCTATCGGAGCTGGTAGGTAAAATATATATTAAGGAGGGTTGAGAGATGGTGGGAGAGAGAATAAGGAGGCTCAGAGAGGAGAAGGGTCTATCCACCGAGGAGTTTGCCAGAAAGATAGGTATTCCCGCTTCAAGGCTTGAGGAGATTGAGGCGGGTAAGCTTGAGCCCTGTGATGCGACTCTCGTTTACATCTCCAAGCTCTTTGAGGTGAGTTTCTGGTGGCTCAAGGAAGGAAGAGGGGAGGTTGCCAAAGTAGCCTGAGCCTCACCTGAACCTCCCCCCCAGCTCCTCCATAACCTCCTTTACATCTATGCCCGACAGGGTGAGTGCCAAGGTGAGCATGTAGAGCATGTCTGCGGTTTCGTAGAGTATGTCCTTCTTTTCCTGATTCTTGAGGGCAATCAGCGTTTCTACAGCCTCCTCTCCAAACTTCTGAAGGACCCTGTCAAAACCCTCTTCAGCGAGCTTTACTGTGTAAGAACCCTCCGGTTTTTCCTTCAGCCTCTGGGATATGACCTCCTGAAGTCTCGGAAGGACCTCAAAGGGGAGGAGTTTTTCTACCTTACTACCGCTTACATTCCTGAAGAAGCAGTTCCTCTCTCCCGTATGGCATGCCCTGTTCTTCTCCTGCTCCACAACGTATATGAGGGTGTCCTCATCGCAGTCAACCCTCACCTCAACAACCCTCTGAAGCTCTCCGGAGGTCTCACCCTTCTTCCAGAGCTCACCCCTTGAACGGGAGTAGTAGTGGGCATAGCCCGTTTCAAGGGTCTTCTTTACAGCCTCCTCGTTAGCCCAGGCGAACATCCTGACCTCGCCGGTCCTGTAGTCCTGAGCTATCACGGGTATGAGACCCTCTTTGTTGAACTTCAGATCAACCATAGCTAATTAATTCTAAAGCTCTTTACCGTGTCAACAAGGAGCTTTACCTTGTCAAACTCCATATCTGGAGCAAGACCGTGCCCGAGGTTGAAAATGTAGCCAGTCCTGCGCGGTATGCTCCTAAGGAGCTCAAGAGCCTTAAGCTTTACCGTCTCCTCCCTTGCATAGAGGACCGTTGGTTCAAGGTTTCCCTGAAAGACCTTGTCACTCCTCACACACTCTACCGAGAGGTCAACGCTCCAGTCAACAGAGAGGGCATCCGCTGGAAGCTGTTTGGCAAGGTCAATGAAGGAGGATGAGCCCCTGAAAAAGTATATCAGCGGTGTATCGTACCTTCTCTTGAGCCTCCCCATCAGCTCCGATACATAAGGAAAGACCATCTCCTCGTAATCCTCCCGAGACAGATACCCTGTCCAGCTGTCAAAGAGCTGGATAACGTCCGCACCAGCCTCTATCTGATGGGAGAGGTAGGATTCAAGGGTGTCCACGAGTAGCTCCATTAGCCTTCTGTAGTCGTACTCCCTCTCCCACATGTAAAGCTTCGTTTTCCTGAAGTCCCTGCTTGAACCACCCTCTATCATGTAGCTAACGAGTGTAAAGGGAGCTCCCCCGAAGCCTATCACTGGCACCTCATCCTGAGCCTTCTTAACCCGCCTGATTATCTCGTAAACGTAAGAGTTTTCCTGAGCGTCGTAGCCCTTCAGGTCCGAAAGGTTACCACTCCAGCTCAGCTTTGGACCCTCATTCTCAACGAACTCTACCTCAACACCGAGAGCGGAAAGGGGGACGAGAATGTCCGAGAAGATTATCACCGCATCAACCTTCAGAAGTTCAAGGGGAAGCAGGGAAACCTTAACTGCAAGGTCAATGTTCTTGCAGAAGCTCATGAAGTTCTCCTCCCTTGCCCTGAGGTCTCTGTACTCCCTCATGTATCTGCCAGCCTGTCTCATGAGCCACACGGGGAACCTCTCAACAGGCTCCTTTCGCAGGGCTTTCAGGAGGAGGTCGTTCTTTGGCATGTAAAGATTATATGAGATAAGTCTTTTTTCGGGGGCTGTGAAGGAAGTATAGTTAAGTTTATGCTGAAGAGACTGAGAGAGATGTTCTCCAAAAAGGACCGCTCCGCGGTGGAGGAAAAGGAAGAAAAAGTGCTCCAGAAGGAAGAGGAACCTCAAGAGGAGCCTCCGAAAGAGGAGAGGAGTGTAAGACCTTTACTTCCCCACGAGCTGGAGACCTTCAAGAAGGGTATGGGTATAACACCCCACAACTACTGGACCTGGGCGAGCAGAACGAATAACTTCAAGCTACTCACCGACGGGGAGTACGTGTGGGTTGAAGGCTACGAGGAGCACATAGGAAAGAGCCTCCCCCTTACCCAGCAGAGAGCATGGAGCTGGGAGTTCATAAAACAGAGACTACAGGATTTTGGGGGCGAAGGTTAAAATACTCTCCATGACGGAAACTCTGAGGATAAGAACGACCAGGCACACGAGCGTAGTCAACATAACCCAACAGGTGAGAGACGTAGTTAGGCGTTCTGGAGTCAAAGATGGCCTCTGCGTGGTTTACGTTCCCCACACTACCGCCTGTGTGTTTATAAACGAAGGTGCGGACCCGGATGTTGTGAAGGACATAAACTACATGGTTGAGAAACTGATCCCCTGGAGCGATCCCAACTACGAGCACGGCGAGGGGAACTCCGCAGCCCACATAAGGAGCGCCATAATCGGAAACTCAAGGGTGATACCCATAGTTGAGGGTAGCTTGACCCTAGGTACGTGGGAGGCTATATTTCTCGCTGAGTTTGATGGACCCCGGGAGAGAAAGGTGATAGTCAAGGTCATCAGGGAGGCATGATGGAGACCCTTCTGGCATTCCTTGTTCTCATTGGATTTTTGATATGGTTCCACGAACTCGGACATTTTCTCTTCGCAAAGCTCTTCGGAGTCAAGGTTGAGGTCTTCTCAATAGGCTTCGGACCCCGCCTCTTTGCTAAGCGGATGGGAGAGACACTCTATCAGGTAGCTGTCGTGCCTTTGGGAGGTTATGTTAAGCTCTACGGAGAGGAGGAGAAGGTAAGCGACCCGAGGGCTTTCTCCTCAAAACCTAACTGGCAGAAGATACTCATAGCCTTTGCTGGACCCCTGTTTAACATAGTCCTCACTATTCTTCTCCTCACGGTCGTCTTCTGGGCGGGAGTTGAGGTTCCCAAGTACATGAAGGAACCTCCTGTCGTCGGTTATGTTGAAAAGGACTCCTGGGCTTTCAAGGCTGGCATCAAACCCGGAGACAGGATAGTAGCCATAGGGGGGTTCAAGCTCCAGAAGTGGGAAGACATCAGAAAGGCGGTGCTGGAGAGCTCCCTTGGTAATAGAGAGAAGCTCCTCATAGTCGTTGAGAGGGGGGGCAAAACCCTCACACTCTCGGTGAATCCCCCTGAGCTTGAAACAGGGAGGGAGAGCCTCGGTCTGAACCCTCCTCTTCCCCCGGTGATAGGGCACGTTTTTGAGGAGATACCCGGTGTGGGACCCTCTCCAGCCTTTCAGGTGGGTCTGAAGCCCGGAGACAGAATAGTGGCGATAAACGGCAAGCCCGTCAGGAGCTGGTACGATGCTGTTCAGATCATAAGGAGTAGCTCGGGAGATCCTGTGAAGCTTACGATAGAGAGAAATGGAGAGCTCTTAACCAAGGAGGTTGTTCCAGCCTTACATCCAAAGACGAAGAAGCCGGTCCTCGGCATAGCTCCGAAGGTTGAGAGCGTTAAGGAATCGCATCCCCTGCCCGAAGCCCTCTCCAATGCAGTCCGCAGAACTGGAGAGATGGTGGCTCTTACCTTTAAGGTTCTCGGAGGGCTGATAACGGGTGCCATATCTGTAAAGACCCTCGGTGGACCAATAGCTATAGCCCAGTTCGCAGGTCAGGCTGCCCAGAGCGGTATAGTTCCCTACCTCTCCTCCATGGCTTTTATCTCTCTCCAGCTCGGCATATTCAACCTTCTCCCCCTTCCGGTACTTGACGGGGGACTGATCCTCCTATTTCTTATAGAGACCCTCAGAAGAAAGCCACTGCCCGAGAAGTTCAAGGAGTATTGGCAGAAGGTTGGTTTTGCTCTCATAATATCTCTAATGGTGTTCGTCGTTATTAACGATATACTTCGTCTCATAGGAAACTCTTAGGAGGTGTGATATGGGTCTCTTAGATATTCCCGCAGGTAAGAACCCTCCCGAAGACATCTACGTCGTGATTGAGATCCCCCAGGGGAGCGGTATAAAGTATGAGGTGGATAAGGATAGCGGGGCTGTTTTTGTTGACAGGTTTCTCTTCACAGCGATGCAGTATCCCTTCAACTACGGCTTCATACCTCAGACCCTCGCTGATGACGGAGATCCCGTTGACGTTCTTGTTATATCAAGGGAGCCAGTAGTTCCGGGCTCTGTGATAAGGTGCAGACCTATAGGCATGCTTGAGATGAGGGACGAGGAAGGTATTGACACCAAGCTCGTTGCGGTCCCCCATTCCAAGCTTGACCCCACCTATGAGGATATAAAGACCGTTGACGACCTTCCTCAGATACTCAGGGACAGAATAAAGCACTTCTTTGAGCACTACAAAGAGCTTGAGCCCGGGAAGTGGGTTAAGGTTGAAAGCTGGAAGGGGCTCCAGAGTGCCATAGAGGAGATAAAGAAGGGCATAGAGAATTACAGAGCGAAGTCATGAATCCTGAGGAGGTTCTTCGGAGAGCGAGGAGGGTTATAGAGGAGGAGATAAGGGGTTTAGAGGGGCTCAAAGAGAGCCTCGGGGATAGCTTCGTAAGGGCTGTT